>NZ_JBEXOP010000054.1:0-41106 GCF_040611575.1 Streptomyces sp. NPDC006610 | reverse complement strand
TACTTCTCCAGCAGCTGGTGGCGGCCCTTGACGTACGAGGGGTCGGCGAGGGCCTTGTCGACCTCGAAGTGATCGCCCCAGCAGGCCAGTTCGAGACCGTCGTAGCCGAAGTCCCGGGCGAGCCGGCAGACCTCCTCCAGGGGAAGGTCCGCCCACTGGCCGGTGAACAGCGTGAAGGTGCGCGGCATGGGAAAGCTCCTCGTCAGGACGGTGGTTCAGACCGCGATCGGCGTGTAGACGGAGTTCTTCTCGGCGCTCTCCTCCACCGCCGCGAGCACCCGCTGCACCTGGAGTCCGTCGGCGAAGGACGGTTCGGGGCGGCTGCCCTCGGCGACGGCGTGCACCAGGTCGCGGGCCTGGTGGACGAAGGTGTGCTCGTAGCCGAGTCCGTGGCCCGGCGGCCACCAGCCCTCCAGGTAGGGGTGGTCGGGCTCGGTGACCTGGATGCGGCGGAAGCCGGCGTGGGCGCCGGGCTCGGTGCCGTCGTGGTACCAGAGCTCGTTGAGGCGCTCCAGGTCGAAGGCGAGCGAGCCGCGTTCCCCGTTGAGCTCGATGCGCAGGGCGTTCTTGCGGCCGGTGGCGTACCGGGTGGCCTCGAAGGAGGCGAGCGCGCCGGACGGGAAGCGGGCGGTGAACAGGGCGGCGTCGTCCACGGTGACCTGCCCGGTGCCGCCGGCCGAGCCCGCCGACAGCCCGCGGGCGGCGCCGTCGGGCAGCGGGCGCTCCCGGACGAACGTCTCGGTGACCGCGGACACCCCGGCGAGCCGCTCCCCGACCAGGTACTGGGCGAGGTCGACGATGTGCGCCCCGAGGTCGCCGAGCGAGCCGGAGCCGGCGAGTTCCCTGCGCAGCCGCCAGGTCAGCGGGGCCTGCGGGTCGACCAGCCAGTCCTGGAGGTACGACACCCTGACGTGCCGCAGGGCGCCGACGCGACCCTCGGCCACCATCCGCCGGGCCAGCGCGGTGGCGGGCAGCCGGCGGTAGTTGAAGCCGACCATCGCCACCTGGCCGCGTGCGTAGGCTTCTTCGGCGGCGGCCGTCATGGTCTCGGCCTCCTCGACGGTGTTCGCCAGCGGCTTCTCGCACAGCACGTGCTTGCCCGCGGCGAGCGCGGCGAGGGCGATCTCGGCGTGGCTGTCGCCGGGGGTGCAGATGTCGACCAGGTCGACGTCGTCCCGTTCGACCAGGGCCCGCCAGTCGGTCTCGGCCGCCGCCCAGCCGTGCCGGTCGGCGGCGGCGCGCACCGCGTCCGCGTCCCGTCCGCAGATCACGGCCAGCACCGGGCTCAGGGGCAGGTCGAAGACGCGGCCCGCGGTGCGCCAGCCCTGGGAGTGGGCGGCGCCCATGAAGGCGTAGCCGACCATGCCGACGCGCAGTGGCGGCCGTTCGGGCGCGCGCGCCGCGTTTTCGCTCTCCGCTTCTGCTGCCTGCTGCGGCTGTCCCATGGGGATGTCCTCCTCGTCGTCGTGGCGCGATGGGGGTGGGGCCCGGCCGGCGGGCCTGTCCGCGCCGCCGTGCCGGGCCGTCGTACGGGACGCCTCACTGGAAGCCGGTGGACATGTACTGGTCGACGTTGGTCTTGTCGACGACGGCCGAGTAGAGGGTGATGGACGCCGGGATCTCGTACTCGGCCATGCCGCCGACGCCCTTGCCCTGGCCGAGGGCGCGGGCGAGGTCGATCGCGGAGGCGGCCATGGTGGGCGGGTACAGGACGGTCGCCTTGAGGACGCCGCTGTCGGCCTTGATGGCCTGGAAGGCGGCGAGCGAGCCCGCCCCGCCGACCATGAGGAAGTCGTCGCGCCCGGCCTGCTCGATGGCGCGCAGGGCGCCGACGCCCTGGTCGTCGTCGTGGTTCCACAGGGCGTCGAACTTCGACTGCGCCTGCAGCAGCTGGGCCATCTTGGCCTGCCCGGACTCGACGGTGAACTCGGCGGCCTGGCGGGCGACCTTCTTGATGTTGGGGTAGTTCTTCAGCGCGTCGTCGAAGCCCTGCGTGCGCTGCTGGGTCAGCTCCAGGTTGTCCAGGCCGGCCAGCTCGATGACCCGGGCGTCGGGCTTGTCCTTGAGCTTCTCGCCGATGTAGTGCCCGGCATTCAGACCCATGCCGTAGTTGTCGCCGCCGATCCAGCAGCGGTACGCCTGCGGGGTGTTGAAGATGCGGTCCAGGTTGACGACCGGGATGCCGGCCCGCATGGCCTTAAGCCCGACCTGGGTGAGGGCCTTGCCGTCGGCGGGCAGGACCACCAGCACGTCGACCTTCTTGTTGATGAGGGTCTCGATCTGGCCGATCTGCTGGGCGGTGTCGTTGGAGCCCTCGGTGATCTCCAGCGTGACGTCCTGGTACTTCTCGGCGCGGCTCTTGGCGTTGTCGTTGATGGCGTTGAGCCAGCCGTGGTCGGCCTGCGGGCCGGCGAAGCCGATGGTGACCGGCTTGCCCGGCTTGTCCTCGGCGGCGGGCTGGTTGTCGGCGGCCTTGTCGCCGTCGCCCGAGTCGGAGGGCTCGTTGCTCGTGCAGCCCGACAGGAGGACGCCGGCCGAGACGGCGGCGGTCCCGAAGAGCATGCCTCTGCGCGAGGTGAGTCGCGTGGGGAGTTGTGTCATGGCGGTGAACCCTTTCCTCAGGTCGTGCTCGCGGTACGGCGCTGGACCAGCACGGCGGCGACGATGATCGCGCCCTTGGCGATCTGCTGGACGTCGCTCTGCAGGTTGTTCAGGGCGAAGATGTTGGTGATCGTGGTGAAGATCAGGACGCCGAGCACGGAGCCGGTGATGGTGCCGCGCCCGCCGCTGAGCAGGGTGCCGCCGATGATCGCGGCGGCGATGGCGTCGAGTTCGTAGAGGTTGCCGTTGGTGTTCTGGCCGGAGCCGGACAGGATGATCAGCAGGAAGGCGGCGATGCCGCAGCACAGGCCGGACAGCAGGTACAGGTAGAGCCGCTGGCGGCGGACGTCGATGCCGGCCAGCCGGGCCGCCTCCGCGTTGCCGCCGACGGCGACCGTGCGGCGTCCGAAGGTCGTGCGGTTGAGCACCAGCCAGCCGATGACGGTGACCACGGCGAAGACCAGGACCAGCGGCGGGACGCCGAGCACGTACGCATCGCGCTCGCCGAGGTCGAGGACGGAGCCGACGGTGACGATCTGCGTCTTGCCGTCGGTGATCTGCAGGGAGAGGCCGCGCGCCGAGGCCAGCATGGCGAGGGTGGCGATGAACGGCACCATCCCGCCGTAGGCGATGAGCAGTCCGTTGACCAGTCCGCACCCGAGGCCGACGACCACGGCGGTGAAGAGGATGCCGCCGAAGCCGTACTCCTGGGTGGCGACGGTGGTGGCCCACACGGAGGCGAGGGCGACGATGGCGCCGACGGACAGGTCGATGCCGCCGGAGGTGATGACGAAGGTCATGCCGACGGTGACCACGCCGATCACCGACGCCTGGGTGAGGACGAGTTGGAGGTTGCGGGTGTCCAGGAACTCGTCCGGCTTGGTGATGCCGCCGATCACGATCAGCGCGGCGAGCACGCCCAGCAGGGACAGGGTGCGCACGTCGGCGCGGAACAACTTCTCACGCCAGGCCGGGGACTGGCCGCCGGCCGGCCGCACCTTGCCGGTGCCGCCCCGCGGCGGGGAGACGGGCTGCGTCATGACGCCGGGCTTCCTTCCATCACAAGGTCGAGTACGCGGTGTTCGTCGAGCTCACGGGCGGGGGCGGTGTGCACGACACGGCCCTCGCGCAGCACCAGCACGCGGTCGGCGAGGCCGAGCACCTCGGGCACCTCGCTGGAGACCAGCAGCACGGCGAGGCCCTCGTCCGCGAGGCGCCGGACGACCGCGTACAGCTCGGCGCGGGCCCCCACGTCGACGCCCCGGGTCGGCTCGTCGAGCAGCAGGACCCGGCAGCCGCGCAGCAGCCAGCGGGCCAGGACCGCCTTCTGCTGATTGCCGCCGGAGAGCGTGCGGACGGGCACGGAGGGGTTGTCGGGCCGCAGGGACAGTTCGCGGGTCGCCTCCCGCGCGGCACGCAGTTCGGCGCCCCCGTCGATCCAGCCGGCCCGGGAGAAGCGGGACAGGGAGGAGACCGAGACGTTGCGGGTGACGGACTCCAGCATCAGCAGCGCCTGCGCCTTGCGCTCTTCGGGGGCGAGCCCGAGGCCGGCGCGCACGGCCGCGCGCACACTGCCGGGCCGCAACGCCTCTCCCGCGACGACGACCTGACCGGCCGTCGGCTTCCTGGCCCCGTAGATGGTCTCCAGGATCTCCGAGCGCCCCGAGCCGACCAGTCCCGCCAGGCCGACGATCTCTCCGGGCCGCACGGTCAGGTCGAACGCCTCGAACTCGCCCTCGCGGGCCAGGCCCCGCACTTCCAGCAGCGGTTCGCCGCGAGCCGGTTCGGCGGGCCGCTCGGGGAAGACGTACTCGACGTTGCGGCCCGTCATCAGCGCCACGACCTCGCGGGTCGGGGTCGACTCGGCGGGCAGCCCGCCCGCCACGGCCCGGCCGTCCTTGAGCACCGTCACCCGGTCGCCGATGCGCCGGATCTCCTCCAGCCGGTGCGAGATGTAGACGACGGCGACGCCGTCCGCGGTCAGGTCGCCGACGATGCGGAAGAGGTTGTCGACCTCGTCCGGGTCGAGCGCGGCGGAGGGCTCGTCCATCACGATCAGCCGCACGTCGT
Source organism: Streptomyces sp. NPDC006610 (assembly GCF_040611575.1). Taxonomy (NCBI): domain Bacteria; kingdom Bacillati; phylum Actinomycetota; class Actinomycetes; order Kitasatosporales; family Streptomycetaceae; genus Streptomyces; species Streptomyces sp. NPDC006610. Next base: position 36,435 of record NZ_JBEXOP010000054.1, on the reverse strand, counting down.
GGGACAGGGCCCGCGCCATGGAGACGATCTGCTGCTGGGCGGCGGAGAGTTCGCCGACCAGCCGGCCGGGGTCGATCTCCGGATGCCCGAGGCGTTCGAGGAGCTGAGCGGTGGACGCCTGAGCCGTCCGCCGCCGTACGACGAAGCCGGCGGCGGTGGGCTCGTGGCCGAGGTGGACGTTCTCGGCCACCGACAGGTGCTCCACCAGGTCGAGTTCCTGGTAGATGGTGGCGATGCCGAGACGCATCGCGGCGATGGGCGAGCGCAGGACGACGGGTTCGCCGCGCCAGCGGATGGTGCCGCCGTCGGGCTGGTGGGCGCCCGCGAGGACCTTGATGAGCGTGGACTTCCCGGCGCCGTTCTGGCCGAGCAGGCAGTGCACTTCACCGGCCTGGACGTCGAGGTCGACGCCGTCCAGGGCGCGGACGCCGGGGAACGACTTGGTGATGCCGGACATGCTGAGCAGGGGTGTGTCTGATGCCATGTGGGTTCCCCTTGGCAGACGTGCGGGGCCGTTTCAGGGCAGGACGGGGCAGCGGGGGGGCGGAGCCCGGGCTGGGTGTGGCTGGTGGGGCGGGTGGGGCTGGGCAGGGCGGAGCTGTGCTGTGCGAGGTGCGGTACCGGAGGGCGAGGCGCGAGGGGTCGCGCTCGTGGGGCTACGCGGGGGAGAACAGGTGGTCGCTGATGAGCCGGGCCGCGCCGATGACACCGGCGGTGGGGCCAAGCTCCCCCAGGACGATGGGCAGGTTGCCCGTCGCCAGCGGCAGGGACTGGCGGTAGACCTGGGTGCGGATCGCGGCGAGCAGGGTGTGGCCGAGGCCGGTCACCCCGCCGCCGATCACCACCAGGCCGGGGTTGAAGAAGCTGACCAGGCCGGCGATGACCTGGCCGGTGCGGTTGCCGCCCTCGCGGATCAGGTCGAGGGCGGTCGGGTCGCCCGCGGCGGCAGCGGCGGCGACGTCGGCCGAGGTGAGCGTGCCGGCCGTGTCCAGCCGGGACGCCAGTTCGACCGAAAGCCCCTGCTGGGCCGCCTCCAGTGCGTCGCGGGCCAGCGCCGCGCCGCTGAAGTGGGCTTCGAGGCAGCCGCGGTTGCCGCAGGCGCACGGGCGCCCGTCGGGCACGGCCTGGATGTGCCCGATGTCGCCCGCCGAGCCGGTCGCGCCGCGGTGGACGCCGCCGCCGACGACGATGCCGCAGCCGATGCCGGTACCGATCTTGACGCAGAGGAAGTCGCCCACGGAGCGTGCGACGCCCGCGTGCATCTCCCCCATCGCCATCAGGTTCACGTCGTTGTCGACCATGACCGGGCAGCCGAGTTCCTGGCTGAGCGCCTCCCGCACGGGGAAGCCGTCCCACCCCGGCATGATCGGCGGCGCCACGGGGACGCCCTCGGGGAAGCGGACCGGCCCCGGGACGCCGATGCCGGCGCCGTCGAAGCCCTCCGCGAGCCCCGAGGCCCGCAGTTTGGCGGCCATGGCCAGGACCTGTTCGAAGACCGCGACCGGGCCCTCGCGCACCTCCATCGGCTGGGTGATGTGCCCCAGGATCTCCAACTCGGCGTTGGTGACCGCGACGTCTATGGAGGTCGCACCGATGTCGACACCGAGGAACCGGAGGTTGGGGGCGAGCCGGATGTTGTGCGACCGGCGTCCGCCGCGCGAGGCGGCGAGTCCGTCGGCCACCACCAGGCCCGTCTCCAGCAGCCGGTCCACCTCGACGGCCAGCTTGGACCGCGAGAGGTCGACCTGATCGCCGAGCTGCGCGCGGGAGTTGGGACCTCCGTCGCGCAGCAGTTTGAGCAGCCTGGCCTGGTGGGCGTTCGCGGGTCGCGCCGTCATGCGTCTCACGATCCCCTCCCCGCCTCGTATCGGCCGTCGCTGTCCGGCTTTCGAGGGGGAAAGTAGCAGCGGCTGCCGGGAGTGGGAAGAAGTCGCGCAGGAATTACCGCCGACTTTTTCCACTGACAGGACAAAGGCCGACGCTTGGCGCCTTTACGAGCGCCGTGCGGGCCCGGCGCCCCGGTCGGCGACGGAGCGGCCCGCGGAGGACGGGGCCGCCCCTCAAGGGCAGCGGACCACCTGCCCCGCATACGACAGATTCCCGCCGAAGCCGAACAGCAGCACCGGATCGCCCGTCGTGATCGCGCCCTGCTCGATCAGCTTGGACAGGGCGAGCGGGATGCTGGCCGCCGAGGTGTTGCCGGAGTCGACCACGTCACGGGCGACGACCGCGTTGACCGCGCCGATCCTCTCCGCGAGGGGTTCGATGATGCGCAGGTTGGCCTGGTGCAGGACCACGGCGGCGAGGTCGGCCGGGGCGAGCCCGGCGCGTTCGCAGGCCTGCCGGGCGAGCGGCGGCAGCCGGGTGGTCGCCCAGCGGTACACGCTCTGCCCCTCCTGCGCGAACCGCGCCGGCTCGCCCTCGATGCGCACGGCGTGCCCCATTTCGGGCACCGACCCCCACAGCACGGGCCCGATGCCGGGCGGGGCCCCCTCGGGACACGCCTCCACGACGACGGCCCCCGCCCCGTCGCCGACCAGCACGCAGGTGGTGCGGTCGGTCCAGTCGGTGACGGCGGACATCTTGTCGGCGCCGACGACGAGGGCGCGGACGGCTCCCCCGGCGCGCACGGTGTGGTCGGCGGTGGCGAGGGCGTGGGTGAAACCGGCGCAGACCACGTTCAGGTCGATGACGGCGGGCGCGGGGACGCCGAGCCGGGCGGCGACGCGGGCGGCCGTGTTCGGGGAGCGGTCGACGGCCGTCGAGGTGGCGACGAGCACCAGGTCGATGTCGGCCGGGGTCAGCCCGGCCGCCGCGAGGGCCTTGGCGGCGGCGTGCGCGGCGAGCTCGTCGACCGGCTCGTCGGCGCCGGCGATGTGCCGGGTCCGGATGCCGACGCGGCTCCTGATCCAGGCGTCGCTGGTGTCGACCAGGCCGGCCAGGTCCTCGTTGGTGAGCACACGGGCGGGCTGGTAGTGGCCCACCGCGGCGATCCGCGAGCCGTTCATCAAGGGTGGTCCCCTCCTTGCGGTGAGTCGTGGGGATCATCAGTCTGAGCAGTGACTCACGGGTACAACGGCAGCCGGGACGACAGGAAACCGGCATCCGCGTTGTCGGCTTCCCGCAGTCGGGGCGCCGGGACCCCCGCGCCGGGCCACCCGGACTCCGGCGGTCGGGGCCCCGGAATCCGGCAGCCGGGCCCCCTGACTCCCATTCGAGGGCCTCGGACCGCACGATGAGCCCTCGGCGACCACGGTCGCGCACCGCACCCCACGGCACCCCGGCCGTGCGGGACAATGAGACCGCGCAGCGGAACCGGCGCCGACCGGAGCGAGGGACGCAGGGACATGGGACGAGTCACGGAACGACGCAAGGTGCTCCGCATCCGGGACGGCGCGGTCACCAGCCGCCCGGACACCCTCGTCGCCGAGGAGCCCCTGGAGATCCGGCTGAACGGCAGGCCCTTGGCGATCACCATGCGCACGCCCGGCGACGACTTCGCGCTGGCCGCCGGTTTCCTCGTCAGCGAGGGCGTCCTCGCCGAGGGCGCCGACCTGCGCTCGGTCGTGTACTGCGCGGGCGCCACGGCGGACGGCTCGAACACGTACAACGTCGTGGACGTGCGCACCGCCCCCGAGGTCGTCGTCCCGGACATCACGCTGGAGCGCAACGTCTACACCACCTCCTCCTGCGGTCTGTGCGGCAAGGCGAGCCTGGACGCGGTGCGCACGACGGCCCGCTGGCCGATCGCCGACACGCCGCCGCTGCGTGTCTCCCCCGAACTGCTCGCGAGCCTGCCCGACCGGCTCAGGTCGGCCCAGCGCGTCTTCGACCGCACCGGCGGACTGCACGCGGCGGCCCTGTTCACGGAGGACGGCGAGCTGCTGGACGTCCGCGAGGACGTCGGCCGGCACAACGCCGTGGACAAGCTGGTGGGCCGTGCCCTGCGCGAGGACGCGCTGCCGTTGTCCCGCACGATTCTGCTGGTGTCGGGGCGTGCGTCGTTCGAGCTGGCGCAGAAGGCCGTGATGGCCGGCGTCCCGGTGCTCGCGGCGGTGTCGGCGCCCTCGTCGCTCGCCGTAGACCTGGCCGTGGAGACGGGGCTGACCCTGGTGGGCTTCCTGCGCGGCGGCTCCATGAACGTCTACGCGGGCGAGGGGCGCATCGCCCTGCGCCCGGCCACCACGCACGGCTGACGGTCGGCGCAGCCCCAGGCGCACCCCCGGGCGCACCTCCGAACGCACGCCCGGGCTCACCCTGGAACGCTCACTCGAACGCGCCCCGGGGGGGCGCACCTCCGAACGCACGCCCCGGGTCACCCGCGGACGCACCGGGGCGCACCCGGGCGCGCCTTCGCCTACTTCCCTATGAGCCGATTTACGCTCTTTCGCTGACGCTTCGTCAGACAGCATCCTGACCCTCCGTCACTCCGCACAGCCGTCCGGGGTGTGTCGTTGCCGCCAACCGCCTTCCGGCGTGCATACGTTGGAAACGGATGTCCATATGTTCTGACAAATGAAGGGTCACTTATGCCGTCCATGCCTCGCGCACGTCTGAGAGCCACCCTCACCGCGGGCGTCGTCATGGCGGCCGCGGCCGCCCTGCCGGGCCCCGCACAGGCCCGGGCCCTCACGGCCGCACCGGCGTTCCAGCAGCAGGTCGTCTTCAAGGCGTCCCAGGACCCGGGATACGCCTGCTTCCGCATCCCGGCGATCGTCCGCACCGTCCAGGGCACCCTGCTGGCCTTCGCCGAGGGCCGCGTCCTCAACTGCGGTGACGCGGCCGACATCGACATCGTCGTCAAGCGCTCCACCGACGGCGGCCGGACCTGGGGCCCCCTCCAGGTCGTCACCCACGGCGACGGCGACACCCACGGCAACCCGGCGCCCCTGGTCGACCGCAGGACCGGGCGGATCCTGCTGGCCGAGACGTACAACACGGGCCGTACGGACAGCGAGAGCTGCGACATCCCCTGCGACCGCAGGCCCCACCTCCAGTACAGCGACGACGACGGCCGCACCTGGTCCGCGCCGCGCGACCTCAGCCCGCAGATCCGGCCCGCGCACTGGAACTCCTGGTACGCCACCGGCCCCGTGCACGGCATCCAGCTCACCCGCGGCGGCCGCGCCGGCCGGCTGGTCTTCGGCGTCAACGCCGAGACGTGGGACGGCGCCCGCGTCACCCGCAACCACGCCGCCCTCGTCGTCAGCGACGACGGCGGCGCCACCTGGCGGATCGGCGCCACCGACACCTGGCCCCTCGCCCACGACGGCAGCTTCCGGCAGAAGCCCTCCGAGGTGACCCTCGCCGAACGCGCCGACGGCGCCATCCTGGTCAGCGGCCGGGAACAGGAGGGCACCGACCTCGGCCACCGCACCCAGACCGTCAGCCGCGACGGCGGCGACAGCTTCGAGGCCCCCTTCAAGGCCCTCCCGGACCTGTACACCCCGCAGGTGCAGGGCGCGCTCCTGCGCCTCGGCGACCGGATGCTGCTGTCCGCGCCGGCCGACCCGGACCGCCGCCGGACCATGATGATCCGCTCCTCCTACGACGGCGGCGGCACCTGGGAGAGCGTGGACCGGGGCGCGGTGGTCACCGAGGACTGGTCGGGCTACTCCGATCTGGTGGACATCGGCGGCGGCACCGTGGGGCTGATGTACGAGGGCGGCACGGCCGACGCCCGCGACGAGATCCGCTTCGCCCGCTTCACCGAGGACTGGCTCGGCCCGCGCCGCGCCGCCGACCCGACCACCGCCGACCACGCCGTGTTCGCCCGTCGTGCCACCGTCCTCGGCGGTCCCGCGCGCATCGACGGGGTCTTCGGCGGCGCGCTCGCCCTCGACGGCGCCGACGACGCCGTACGGCTGCCCTACCGCCCCGAACTCCCGCTCGGGACGAAGGACTTCACCGCGTCCCTGTGGTTCCGGTACACCGCGCGCTCCGGGGAGCAGCCGATGCTGTGGATGGGCGGGGTCGGCACCAGCCAGCCGCAGGTGTGGCTGCGCGGCGAGCCCGGCAGCGGGCGGCTGCGCGGCCGGATCACCACGCGGGAGGGCGCGCGGACGGTGCGTACGGTCGAGGTGGCCACGGCCGGCGCGTACAACGACGGCAAGTGGCACCACGCGGCGCTGCGCCGCGGCGGGGGCCGGCTGACGCTGTTCGTCGACGGCCGGCCGCTGAGCACCCCGGACGTGTCCGGCTCGGTCAGCCGCAACTCGCCGTTCGGCGTGCACATCGGGCAGCGCGTGGACGGCCGGGCCCACTTCGCCGGCGCCCTGGACGAGGTCCGCGTCTGGGACCGGGCGCTGACCGACGCGGAGCTAGCCGCCGTGCGCGAGCGGAACAGCGGCCCGCTCTCCCACACCGTCGCCTGGCTGCCCCTGGACGAGGTGAGGCCCTGACGCCCCGCCGCGGACCGCTCCGACCGGGGGCGGACCGCTCCGGACCGGGGACTGGCCCGACCGGGACCGGACACGGGACACGGACCGACCCGGGACCGGACACGGGACACGGACCGACCCGGGACCGGACACGGACACGGGACCGAGCCGGGACCGGACACGGCGAGGGATCCGACCCCGACCCGGGCTGAAGACCATACGAAGGCGATCGTCCGGACTCGTACAGATTCCGTGGAGATTGCGGAAGCGAAACTTACTCCGTCGTCAGGAACCCGACCCTTGGGGTAGCTTTCACGCCCTGTATTGGCGAGTGTCGCAGGGAGAGGGGAGCCGGGTTTGCGCGAGTTCACCACCCCTCCGTCGGCGTCGGCGCCCCGGGCGGGCGGTCTGGCCGACGCCGTCTTCCAGTACGCCGAGGAGGACCCGGACCGCGTCGCCCTGGGCCGCAAGGACGCGGCCGGGCTGTGGCGGGACGTGACGTCCGCCGGGTTCCGCGACGAGGTGCTGGCCCTGGCCAAGGGGCTGCTCGCGGAGGGCGTCCGCTTCGGCGACCGGGTCGGGATCATGTCCCGCACCCGCTACGAGTGGACCCTGTTCGACTTCGCCCTGTGGACGATCGGCGCGCAGGTCGTGCCGCTGTACCCGACGTCCTCGGCGGAGCAGTGCTTCTGGATGCTCTACGACGCCGAGGTGACGGCCGCGGTCGTCGAGCACGAGGACCACGCGATGACGATCGCCACCGTCATCGACCGGCTGCCGCGCCTGAAGCGGCTGTGGCAGCTCGACGCGGGCGCGGTGCGCGAGCTGTACGACGCCGGCGCCCATCTGGGCGACGAGGTGGTCCACCGGCACCGCGGTGCCGTCACGCCGGACTCCGTGGCGACCGTCGTCTACACCTCGGGCACGACCGGCCGGCCCAAGGGCTGTGTGCTCTCGCACGGCAACTTCATGGCCGAGGCGGACAACGTCGTCGCCCGCTGGGAGCCGGTGTTCCACTCGAAGAAGGGCGACGAGGCGGCGACCCTGCTGTTCCTTCCGCTCGCTCATGTATTCGGCCGGATGGTGGAGGTCGCGGCGATCCGCGGGCGGGTGCGCCTCGGCCACCAGCCGCGGCTCGACGCCGCCGCACTCCTGCCCGACCTGGCCGCCTTCCGGCCGACGTTCGTCCTGGCCGTGCCGTACGTCTTCGAGAAGGTGTTCCACGCGGCCCGCCGCAAGGCGGAGCGGGAGCGCAGGGCGGGGCCGTTCGAGAAGGCGGTCGAGGTGGCGGTGCGCTACGCCGAGGCGGTGGAGGCGAAGGAGTGGGGCCTCGGGCCCGGTCCTTCGGCGGGGCTGCGGATGCAGCACCAGTTCTTCGACAAGCTCGTCTACGCCAAGGTGCGCCAGGCGCTCGGCGGGCGGGTGCGCAACGCCATGTCGGGCGGCTCGGGGATGGACCGGCGGCTCGGGCTGTTCTTCGCGGGCGCGGGCGTGCCGATCTACGAGGGGTACGGGCTGACCGAGTCCACGGCGGCGGCGACCGCAAACCCGCCCGGCCGCACCCGGTACGGCACGGTGGGGCAGCCCGTGCCCGGGGTGAGCGTGCACATCGCGGACGACGGCGAGGTCTGGCTGCGCGGCCCCACCGTCTTCCAGGGCTACCTCAACAACCCCAAGGCCACCGACGAGGCCCTCCGGGACGGCTGGCTGGCCACCGGCGACCTCGGTGCGCTGGACGAGGACGGCTTCCTGACCATCACCGGCCGCAAGAAGGAGATCCTCGTCACGTCGAGCGGCAAGACGGTGGCGCCGGGCGTGCTGGAGGAGCGCGTCCGGGACCATCCGCTGATCGCCCAGTGCGTCGTCGTGGGCAACGACCGCCCGTACATCGCCGCCCTGGTCACCCTCGACCAGGAGGCCGTCGACCACTGGCTGCAGATGCGCGGCGCGTCCCGGCCCTCCCCCGCCGACCTGGTGCGCGACCCGGACCTGGAGAACGAGGTGCGGCGCGCGGTGGTCGCCGCGAACACGCTGGTCTCCCAGGCGGAGTCGATCCGCACCTTCCGCATCCTCGCCCAGCCGTTCACCGAGGAGCACGGGCTGCTGACGCCGTCGCTGAAGCTGAAGCGCCGGGCGATCGAGCGGGCGTACGCGAAGGAAGTGGACGCCCTGTACGCGACGTGACCTGATTTTCCCGGTCAGGAATGCGCGGAGCCCCGTGATCGTTGACGATGGGAGTACCCGAGTACCATCTGACGACAACCGAAGGATCAAGAGCTCGTGAGCAGCAAGGTCCCCCCGATCATCCTCAACAACGGCGTCGAGATGCCCCAGCTGGGTTACGGCGTCTGGCAGGTGCCGGACGACGAGGCCGAGAGCGCGGTCGGCGTGGCGCTGGAGGCCGGGTACCGCAGCATCGACACAGCGGCGATCTACGGCAACGAAGAGGGCACCGGCAAGGCGATCGCGGCCTCCGGCATCCCCCGCGAGGAGCTTTTCGTCACCACCAAGCTGTGGAACAGCGAGCAGGGCTACGACTCCACCCTGCGCGCCTTCGACGAGTCCCTCGCCAAGCTCGGCCTGGAGTACGTCGACCTGTACCTGATCCACTGGCCGCTGCCGTCGAAGGGCCTGTACGTCGACACGTACAAGGCGTTCGAGAAGCTGCACGCCGACGGCCGGATCAAGGCCATCGGCGTCTCCAACTTCCTGCCCGAGCACCTGGAGCGGCTGATCGGCGAGACGTCGGTCGTGCCGGCGGTCAACCAGATCGAGCTGCACCCGCACCTCCAGCAGCAGGCCTCCCGCGACTACCACGCCCAGCACGGCATCGCCACCGAGGCCTGGTCGCCGCTCGGCCAGGGCAAGGGCCTGCTGGAGGTCCCGGCGATCGTGGCCATCGCCCGCAAGCACGACCGCACCCCGGCCCAGATCGTCCTGCGCTGGCACCTGCAGCTGGGCAACGTCGTGATCCCGAAGTCCGTGACGCCGTCGCGGATCAAGGAGAACATCGACGTGTTCGACTTCAGCCTCGACGACGAGGACCTGGCGGCGATCAGCGCCCTGAACGAGGACCGGCGCATCGGCCCGGACCCGGCCGTGTTCAGCATGGCCTGAGCCGGCGCACGACACCCCTCCCCGCGCGTGCCCCGGAACCCCACACGGGTTCCGGGGCACGCGCGTGCCGCGTACGCGCCGTCAGGAGCGGCAGACGTCCCGGTGGGGCACGGACGGCAGATACCGGCGCCACTCGGCCGGGCCCGGTCCGCCGCCCGCACACGCGCACCTACTCGAAGGCCGCGGCGGGCGACTTCGAGGCCGGCCGGGGACGCACCCGGCAGCCGACGCCGACCGGCGCGCACCAGGTGGAGTTCTCCGGCCCTCCCCGCCCGGATGCCGGCGGCGCGCCGCATCCTCGTGCTCGGCGCCCCGGAGGGTCGGCCCCCGGAGCGCACGGCCGGGGAGCGGGCCAAACGCCGGCTGCTCGCCGCGTACTTCGCACCGTGCCGGACCTGGCACGTCGGGGGCGCCCGCCTCACGCTCCACGCCCGTCCCGGGCACTGCCCCCGACGTCCCCTCCGGTACAGTCCGCGATCATGCGGCGCACCTTTCTCGCGCTGGTCACGGCCGGGGCCCTGACCGGCTGCTCGTTCCTCGCCGAGGACCGTCCCTGCACCCTGATGGACGTGGACTCCCAGGTGTCCGCGGTGTGGCGGCCCGGCGACTTCGGCGGGCGGGACGCCGTGACGGTGCGGCTGTGCGTCGAGGACGCCTGTGAGGAGCGGGTGTCGGGCGGCCCGGACGAGCACCTGGCGGGGGTGTCGGTGCGGCTGCCGGACGGCGCCGGTCCGGGCACGGTGCCGGTGGAGCTGACCGTGACGTCCGGGAAGGACGGCGAGGTCGTCGTCGCCGACCGTACGCGGGCGCGGCTGCGGGAGGAGCACCCGAACGGCAGCTCGTGCCCGCCCACCGTCTGGACGGCGGCGTTCCGCGCCCACCCGGTCGACGGGCTCACCTCGACGAAGGGCCTGGCGGTGCGGCCGGCCGCGGAGCGCCGGGCGACGGGTGAGGCGGCGGGCTCGGCGGAGCACTAGGGGAGGCGTGCCGCCGTGTGGACCGTCTTCGCCGTCAGATAGAAGACGTCCCTGCGGTGGTGCAGGCTCGCCTTGTCGTCGGGGTCGAGCAGGCGGTCGAGGGTGGCGAGGTCGGTGGCGTCGAGGCGGTCGGCACAGGCCTCGCGGGTGCGGGTGAGGGTCGCCACCAGGGTGGCGCGGGCGCGGTCGGTGGTCGGGGCGGGCAGGTCGAGCAGGAAGCTGCGGGTGCCGGTGGGGCGCAGGCCGGCCGCGGCCAGGAGGGCCTGCCAGTCCTCGGGCTCGTCGACGCTGCCGGGCAGGGACGCGCGCATCTCGGCGAACCAGTCGGCCGTCACCGCGTCGATGCGGGCCTGGAGGCCGGGGCGGCCGATGCCGATGTCCCGGGGCAGGAACCGTACCGGCAGTCCGCCCTCCACCAGCGCCAGGGTGCCGCCGGGGGCGAGGCGCTCGGCGAACGCGGTCAGGGCGGCGCGCTGGTCGCCGAGGTGGTGGAGGCTGTTGGCGGCCCAGATCAGGTCGGCCGGGTAGTCCAGGTCGTCCAGGACGGCCGGGAGTTCGCCGGACAGGGTGGTGAAGCGGTCGTCCACACCGAGGCGGCGGGCGCGGTCGCGGGCCCGTTCCAGCAGGGGCTCGGCGGAGTCGGCCGCGACGACCCGGGCGCCGGGGAATGCCTCGGCCAGCAGGCAGGAGATGACTCCGGGGCCGCTGCCCGCGTCGACGATCAGGCCCGGCTCGGTCTGCTTCTTGCCCAGCCAGGCCAGCGCCCGCTCGTACAGGGGGGTGTACAGCTCCGCCTCCTGCTCCAGCCACGGGGCCATCTCGACCCAGTCGAGGTGGGAGTGGTCGTGGTGGTGCCGGTGCCCGGGGGCATGGTCGTGGTCCTGTGCGTGCCGCTGGTCGTGTTCCTGCTGGTGGATGTGGTCGTGCGCCATGGGGTCAGCCTCTCCTGCGGTGTGCCGCCAGCGTGCGACGGCACACCGCGGGAGAGCAAGCTGCCTTGCCGTTACGGCAAACCCGCCGGGATCCGGGCCGCGCGGCCGGACCCCGGCGGTGCCGCTCAGTTCACCGGGTCAGGACAGGGGCGGGTACGCGTTGCGCACCAGTTCCTGGAACTGGGCCGAGAACCACTGACCGGCGATCGGCGCGTTCGCCAGCGCACCGGTCGGGTTGTTGCCGTTGCGGGCGTTGCCGCCGTACGTCGGGTCGCACATGCGGTCGAAGCGCTTGCCCTCGTTGTTCGGGATCTCCTCGCTCGCACCGTCGGACTCCCCCGGCGGCTTGACCCAGACGTAGGCGTCGATCCCGGCGGCGGGAGCGGCCTTGGGACGTTCACCGATGCCGGCACCGCTCTGGTTGCACCAGTTGCCGGCGTGGATGCGCCGGTCGATGCGGCTGCCGTTGACGTAGGCGTCGACGGAGGTCATCGGACCCGGGCCGGCGGGCCGGGCCGTGCCGCCCCAGCCGTTGCGGGAGGTGTCGATCATCATGCCGAGGCCGGACGGGAAGCCGGCCGCGACGAGCTTGTTGCGCAGCGCCTGCGCGAAGGTCTGCTCGTCCGTGTAGTTGTTCCAGTCGAGCCACTTGGACTGACGCACCGTCTGGCCGTTGACCGAGTCGGTGATCTTGAAGTAGGGCTCCACCGTGGCGCTGTAGTTGGCCGTGTTGGTGACGAAGCCGTGGACGTCGCTCAGGCTGGCGCCGTTGGTGGTGGCCACCTTCTTGAACAGCTGGACGGACGGGTCCAGGTTGGTGTCCCAGCCGAGCCAGCCGTGGTGCGCGGCGTCGATGTAGTTGTAGACGTTCGGGATGGCCCCGAGCTTGTCCAGGGCGTAGCTGACGCCCTTCTCGTAGTTGCCGTTGTTCTTCATGGTCACGCAGGCGTCGGTGGTGGTGTTGGTGCCGCCGGCGTTGGTGACCAGGTTGGGCAGCGAGTCGGGCTCGATGACGGTGGCGATGCGCAGACCCGCGTACTTCGGGTCGGACAGGATCGCCGCGATCGGGTCGATGTACTGCGTCTTGTACTTGTCGATCTCCGTCGGGCCCAGCTCGCCGTTGGAGGCGAGCGCGGCGCAGTCGCGGCCGGGCAGGTCGTAGATGACGACCTGGAAGACCAGTTCGCCGCTGCCCTTCTGCTTCAGCGCCTCGTCGAGGTGCGCGCGCAGGCCCATGGACTCGCTGGAACCCGCGATGGCGGCGATGCGGTCCATCCACACGTAGGTGGGCTGGTTCGCCACGCGGCTGCCGCCCGGCTCGGCCGCGGCCTTCGCCGACCAGTTCGGGTTGACGTACACCTTGGCGCCGGCGTACGGGTTGTCGACCTTGGTGCCGGGGTTCGGCGGCGGGTCGGTGGGGCCGGGCGTGGTCGGGTCGGGGTCGGGCGTGCCGGTGCCGCCGCCGTCGTCGACGTTGCAGGTCACCCCGTCCAGGGTGAAGGTCGCCGGGACGGCGTTGGTGCCGCTGAACGTGCCCTGGAAGCCGAAGCTGGTCGAACCGCCGGTGGCGAGCGCGCCGTTGTAGCTCTCGTTGGTGGCGGTGACGGCGCTGCCGCTCTGGGACACCTTCGCGTTCCACGCGCTGGTGACCTTCTCGCTGCCGGCGTACGACCACTTCAGCGACCAACCGGTCTTGGCGGCGCCGTTGTTGGTCAGCGTCACCTGTGCGGTGAAGCCGGTGTTCCACTGGTTCTGGATCTTGTAGTCCACGGTGCAGGGCACGGCGGCGGCGCCGACGTCACCCGGCGCCGCGGCGATCGCGGTGCCGGTGCCGGCGGCCATGAGTGCCAGGGCGGCGAGCAGCGCCGTCCTCGTGCGGGTGGGGCTCATGAGTGTGGGGTCCTCTTCTCGCTCCGGAAGCGGTCGGTCCGTCCGCTGCGACCGGTGCGAGGAAGGGAGTCCCCGGGTGCCTTGGTGCTGAACACGGGGGTGTCGCATGAGCGACTCCTCGCAGACCGGACGTGCCGTGACGGACGCGTCGACTGATGGAACCGCTCCCACTGGTGAAGCGAAGGTAGCGCCAAGTTCCTGTGAAGGACAGGGAGTTGCTTGACTTTTTCAAATCGATCCCCGTCGAATCTTTTCGACTCTTCAAGCGTCTTGACCCCCCACACCCCGATCCGCACTATGGGAGCGCTCCCACTGGTCAAGCCTTGACATCTCCCCGAGCCGCAAGGAGGGAGCAGCGATGCCCCCCAGAACCAGACGCCGCAGCGCGCGGCGGTTATGGACCGCCGTCGTGGCGGCATTCGCGGTGCCGTTGTCCATGCTCGCCGCGAACCCCTCGCCGGCGCATGCCGCCGCCGTCGCGTGCAGCGTCGACTACAAAGCCAATGACTGGGGTTCCGGCTTCACCGCCGACCTGACGATCACCAACCGCGGTACGGACGTCATCGACGGCTGGACGCTGACCTACTCGTACTCGGGCAACCAGCGCCTGAGCAACGGCTGGAACGGCAGCTGGTCCCAGTCCGGTTCGGCGATCACCGTGAAGAACGCCTCGTACAACGGCCGGATCGCCGCCGGCGCGGCCGTGACGACCGGTGCGCAGTTCAGCTACAGCGGGACGAACACCGCGCCGACCACCTTCTCGATCAACGGCACCCCCTGCCGGGGCGCCCACCAGCCGCCCATCGCGGTGCTGACCAGCCCCGCGCCGGGCGCCGTCTACACCCAGGGCGACGCGGTCCCGCTCGCGGCGACCGCCGCGGCGGCCGACAGCGCGACCGTCACCAAGGTCGAGTTCTACGACGACACGACCCTGCTCGGCACCGACACCACCTCGCCCTACACGTTCTCCGCCTCTGGCTTGACCGTGGGCAGTCATTCCCTGGTGGCCAAGGCGTACGACAGCCTCGGCGCGTCGGCGTCGTCGGCCCCGGTCGGCATCACGGTCGCGTCGGGCCCGTCCGTGGTCGCGACTCCGGCCCAACTGCCCATCCGGCAGGGCGAATCGGGCACGTACGAGGTCAAGCTGTCCACGCAGCCGTCCTCGAACGTCACCGTCACCACCACCCGCACCGGCGGCAACACCGGCCTGTCCGTCACCGGCGGCGCCTCGCTCACCTTCACGCCGCAGAACTGGAACACGGCGCAGAAGGTGACGATCACCGCCGACTCCTCCGGCAGCGGCGCGGCGACCTTCGAGTCGACCGCGACGGGACACGCCAAGGCGACGGTCACCGCCACGCAGATCGCCGGGGCGAAGGAGTACGACGCCCGCTTCCTGGAGCTGTACGGGAAGATCACCAACCCGGCGAACGGCTACTTCTCCCCGGAGGGCATCCCGTACCACTCGGTCGAGACGCTGCTCGTGGAGGCGCCCGACCACGGTCACGAGACGACCTCCGAGGCGTACAGCTACCTGCTGTGGCTCCAGGCCACCTACGGCCGGATCACCGGTGACTGGACGAAGTTCAACAACGCGTGGGAGATCATGGAGAAGTACATGATCCCGACGCACGCCGACCAGTCGACCAACTCGTTCTACAACGCGTCCAAGCCGGCCACCTACGCGCCGGAGTACGACACGCCCAACCAGTACCCGTCGAAGCTCGACACCGGCGTCTCGGTCGGCCCCGACCCGATCGCGGCCGAGCTGAAGAGCGCGTACGGCACGGACGACGTCTACGGCATGCACTGGCTGCAGGACGTGGACAACGTCTACGGCTTCGGCAACTCGCCCGGCAAGTGCGAGGCGGGCCCGACGGACACCGGTCCCTCGTACATCAACACCTTCCAGCGCGGTCCGCAGGAGTCGGTGTTCGAGACGGTGCCGCAGCCCACCTGCGACGCCTTCAAGTACGGCGGCAAGAACGGGTTCCTGGACCTGTTCACCGGCGACGCGTCCTACGCCAAGCAGTGGAAGTTCACCAACGCCCCCGACGCCGACGCACGCGCCGTGCAGGCCGCGTACTGGGCGGACAAGTGGGCCAAGGAGCAGGGCAAGGGCTCCGAGGTCGCCGGAACGGTCGCCAAGGCGGCCAAGATGGGCGACTACCTGCGCTACGCGATGTTCGACAAGTACTTCAAGAAGATCGGCAACTGCGTGGGTCCGGCCGCCTGCCCGGCGGGCACCGGCAAGGACTCCTCGCACTACCTGCTCTCCTGGTACTACGCCTGGGGCGGCGCGACCGACAGCTCGGCCGGCTGGGCCTGGCGCATCGGCTCCAGCCACGCCCACGGCGGCTACCAGAACCCGCTGGCGGCCTACGCGCTCGCCAACTACGCCCCGCTGAAGCCGAAGTCGCCGACCGGCGCGGCCGACTGGGCGAAGTCGTACGACCGTCAGCTGGAGTTCTACCGCTGGCTGCAGTCGTCCGAGGGCGCGATCGCGGGCGGCGCGACCAACAGCTGGGCGGGCCGCTACGCGACCCCGCCGGCCGGGACGTCGACGTTCTACGGCATGTACTACGACGAGAAGCCCGTGTACCACGACCCGCCGTCCAACCAGTGGTTCGGCTTCCAGGCGTGGTCCATGGAGCGCGTCGCCGAGGTGTACCAGCAGACCGGCAACGCGCTGGCCAAGTCGGTCCTCGACAAGTGGGTCGACTGGGCGCTGAAGCACACCACCGTCAACCCCGACGGCTCCTTCCGGATCCCGTCGACCCTGCGGTGGTCGGGCCAGCCGGACACCTGGAACGCCGCGAGCCCGGGCGCCAACAACAACCTGCACGTCACCGTCGTCGACTACACCAACGACGTCGGCGTGGCCGCCGCGTACGCCAAGACCCTGACGTACTACGCGGACCGCTCCGGCGACACGGAGGCGGCCAGCACCGCGAAGGCGCTGCTGGACGGCATGTGGGAGCACAACCAGGACGCGCTCGGCATCGCCGTCCCGGAGACCCGCGCCGACTACAACCGCTTCGACGACCCGGTCTACGTCCCCAGCGGCTGGACCGGCACCATGCCGAACGGCGACACGATCAACAACTCCTCGACCTTCCTGTCCATCCGGTCGTTCTACAAGAACGACCCGTCCTGGTCGAAGATCGAGAGCTACCTGGCGGGCGGCGCCGCGCCCACCTTCACGTACCACCGGTTCTGGGCCCAGGCGGACATAGCCACCGCCCTGGGTTCCTACGCGGAGCTCCTCGAATAAGTCCCCGCTGAAAGCTCCGCGTCGGGCGCCGGGCGGTCCCCCAAGCGCACAGGGGGCCGCCCGGTCGTCCGTCCCGGCATGCCGATGGCATGCCTCAGGCACATGCACCGCACCTTTCCTGTCCTTCTCCCCCAAGAAGGGATCCCCACACCGTGCGAAGAAAGCGCATTCTCACGACCGTGCTCGCGCTCGCGGCCGGTCTGATCGCCGGCGCGCCGCCGGCGATGGCGGCCGAGGCCGACGCCGGCAGGGCCGAGGTGTCGATCGCGGCCGACACCTACACCTGGAAGAACGCCCGCATCGACGGCGGCGGCTTCGTCCCCGGCATCGTCTTCAACCGCAGCGAGCCGGACCTCGCCTACGCCCGCACCGACATCGGCGGCGCCTACCGCTGGCAGGAGTCGACCAAGACCTGGAAGCCGCTGCTGGACCACGTCGGCTGGGACGACTGGGGCCACACCGGCGTGGTCAGCATCGCCTCCGACTCCGTCGACCCGAACCGCGTCTACGCGGCGGTCGGCACCTACACCAACAGCTGGGACCCGGGCAACGGAGCCGTGCTGCGCTCCACCGACCGGGGCGCCAGCTGGCGAAAGGCCGACCTGCCGTTCAAGCTGGGCGGCAACATGCCCGGCCGCGGCATGGGCGAACGCCTCGCCGTCGACCCGAACCGCAACAGCGTGCTCTACCTCGGCGCGCCCAGCGGCAAGGGCCTGTGGCGGTCGACGGACTCGGGCGCCACCTGGTCGCAGGTGGCGAACTTCCCGAACGTCGGCAACTACGCCCAGGACCCGAGCGACACCTCCGGATACGCCAGCGACAACCAGGGCATCGTCTGGGTCACCTTCGACGAGTCCACCGGCAGCGCCGGCAACGCCACCAGGACCGTCTACGTCGGCGTCGCCGACAAGGAGAACGCCGTCTACCGCTCGACGGACGCGGGCGCCACCTGGTCCCGGCTCGCCGGGCAGCCCACCGGGTACCTCGCGCACAAGGGCGTCCTCGACGCGAAGAACGGCTACCTGTACCTGGCCTACAGCGACACGGGCGGCCCGTACGACGGCGGCAAGGGCAAGCTGTACCGGTACGCCACCGCCACCGGCGCCTGGACCGACATCAGCCCGGTCGCCGACGCCGACACCTACTTCGGCTACAGCGGCCTGACCGTCGACCGGCAGAACCCGGGCACGGTGATGGCGACCGCGTACAGCTCCTGGTGGCCGGACACCCAGATCTTCCGCTCCACGAACAGCGGCGGGACCTGGACCAAGGCGTGGGACTACACGTCGTACCCGAACCGCGAGAACCGCTACACCATGGACGTCTCGTCCTCCCCCTGGCTGACCTGGGGCGCCAACCCGTCGCCGCCCGAGCAGACGCCGAAGCTCGGCTGGATGACCGAGGCGCTGGAGATCGACCCGTTCGACTCCAACCGCATGATGTACGGCACCGGCGCGACGATCTACGGCACCGAGAACCTGAAGAACTGGGACACCGGGGCCAAGTTCACCATCAAGCCGATGGTGCAGGGCCTGGAGGAGACCGCGGTCAACGACCTCGCCGCTCCCCCGTCCGGCGCCCCGCTGCTCAGCGCCCTCGGCGACATCGGCGGCTTCCGCCACACGGACCTGACCAAGGTCCCGTCGATGATGTTCACCCAGCCGAACTTCACGTCCACGACCAGCCTCGACTACGCCGAGTCCAACCCCGGCACGGTGGTCCGCGCCGGCAACGTCGACTCCGGCCCGCACGTCGCGTTCTCCACGGACAACGGCGCCAACTGGTTCGCCGGCACCGACCCCTCCGGCGTGACCGGCGGCGGCACCGTCGCGGCGGCGGCGAACGGCAGCCGGTTCGTGTGGAGCCCGCAGGGCGCGGGCGTGCACTACGCGACCGGATTCGGCACCTCGTGGACCGCGTCGTCGGGCATCCCGGCGGGCGCGATCGTGGAGTCGGACCGGGTCGACCCGATGACCTTCTACGGCTTCAAGTCCGGCAGGTTCTACGTCAGCACGGACGGCGGCGCGACCTTCACCGCGTCCGCGGCGACCGGCCTGCCCTCCGGCGACAGCGTCCGCTTCAAGGCGCTGCCCGGCGTCAAGGGCGACGTGTGGCTCGCGGGCGGCGCGCCGGACGGGGCGTACGGGCTGTGGCACTCGACGGACGGCGGCAGGACGTTCACCAAGCTGTCCAACGTCGAGCAGGCCGACACCATCGGCTTCGGCAAGGCGGCGGCCGGCTCCTCGTACCAGACGCTGTACACCAGCGCGAAGATCGGCGGGGTGCGCGGCATCTTCCGCTCCACCGACAAGGGCGCGACCTGGACCCGGATCAACGACGACGCCCACCAGTGGGGCTGGACGGGCGCGGCGATCACGGGCGACCCGCGGGTGTACGGCCGGGTGTACATCGCCACCAACGGGCGGGGGATCATCTACGGCGACTCGTCGGACTCCGGCACCGTTCCGGATCCCGAGCCGGACCCGGATCCGCCGGCCGGCGCCTGCGCGGTGACGTACAAGGTCACCAACCAGTGGTCCGGCGGCTTCCAGGCGGACGTCCAGGTCACCAACACGGGCACGAGCGCGTGGTCCGGCTGGACGCTGGGCTTCACCTTCGCCGACGGGCAGAAGGTCGGCCAGATGTGGAACGCCGAGTTCACCCAGTCGGGCACGGCGGTGACGGTGAAGAACGTCGGCTGGAACGCCAACGTGGCGCCGGGTTCGTCGGTGGGCTTCGGCTTCACCGGCACTGCGCCGGGCACGAACACGAAACCGGCCGCGTTCAAGGTCGGCGGCCAGAGCTGCACGGTGAGCTGAACCAGGGCCGAGGGCGCGTGCCGGATGCGGCACGCGCCCTCTCCTCCTGCGCCGGCGGCCCGCCGGCCACGGTGTGTGGACCGTCGGCCGGGGGGCCGTCGGCATGCCCCGATGAAGAAGCTCCGGTGCGGTGGCGGTTGCAGCCGGTGTTCTGCCGGGCGACGCCCGTGCGGCACGTCGTGTCGTGCAGCAGCGTGGTGATCCGCGTGCCGGTCCCGTGCGGGGAGCCTCCCTTCCCTCAGTGGTCGCCGACCGCCGTCGGGCTGCCGTGCGCCGCGAAGACCTTCACCGTTCGTTCCTGCGGAACGCCAGGACGGTGAACCAGGGATCGGGGCGCGGCCGGTCCTGGTCGGGGAGGGCCGCGAGGCGGGCGGCGAAACGGTCGGCGCGCGGGTCGCCGGGCGGCAGCGTCATGAACCAGCCGCGGCGCAGGTCGGCGATGGTGCGCCGAGGGCTGCGTCCCTGGCCGGCGCCCCGGAAGCGGGTCCGCCCGGCGGGCAGCAGCCCGTGTGCGGCGGCGTACGACGCGACGGCGGCCGCCTCGTCCACGGCGGGCAGACGGGGCCGGTCGGCGAGGACGGCGTCGATGTCGCTGCCGACGTTGTGGGCCGCGGCCTTGTCGACGGTGGTGACGTACACCCCGCCGGGACGCAGCACGCGGGCGCACTCGCCGACGACCGCTCGGACGTCCGCCGGGCCGGACAGCAGATGGAGCAGCCAGACGCTGCTCACCGCGTCGAACCGGCCGTCCGGGAAGGGGAGTCGGCGGCTGTCGGCGAGAACGACGGCGCCGGGGAGGCGGGCGGCGGCGCGCCGGGCCATGGCCTCGGTGAGATCGGCGCCGAGGACGCGCAGCCCGGGGCGGGCGAGGCGCCGGGTGACGATGCCGGTGCCGCAGGCCACGTCGAGCAGGCTGCGCGCGTCGCCGGGTATGAGGCCGAGGACGGCTTCGGCGGCGGCCTGCGCCCTGGGCTCGCCGCCGCGCAGGCCGTCGTACCGCTCGGCCTCCGCGCTGTAGTCCAGCACGGCGGGCCTCAGCCGGCGCCGTGCGCCGGGGCCAGGGACTCGACCCGGCGGGCCAGTTCGAAGTCGAGCGCGGTGAGCCTGCCGCCGACGCTGTGGGTGCTGACGGTCAGGGCGACCGTGTCGTAGCCGAGCGTGAGGTCGGAGTGGTGGTTCAGCTCGTCCTGCACGGCGGCGACGTGCATCACGAGGGCCGCCGCCGCGACGTGCGAGGGGAGCCGGTAGGTGCGGGCGAGCCGGTTCCCGTCGGCGGTCCAGCCGGGCAGTTCGGCGAGCCGGTCCTCGATCTCCTGCGGCGACAGCGGTTCGACGGCCATGGCGCGCTCCCTCGGTACATGACATGGGGGTGGGGGGGGTCGTACGGGTGGAACCGGTGCCTGTTCAGCGTGCCACAGGCGGGGCGTGACGGGGCTGGTCTGTGAGACGGGTGGGTGAACATGACACACTGCAGACGGACTTCCGGCGCGTAGGGGAGGCGTGGCGCGTGAGTGAACGGCGGCCCGCGCCGACGGTCGGGCAGGTGGTGCTCGGCAAACGGCTCCAGGAGCTGCGCGAGGCGGCGGGGCTCAGGCGCGAGGAGGCGGCCCGCGTGCTGCGGGTGGCGCCGGCGACCGTGCGGCGCATGGAGATGGCCGAGGTCACCCTGAGAATCCCGTATCTGCAGATCCTGCTGCCCGCGTACGGCGTCCCGGAGGACGAGGTGGCCGCGTTCGTGTCCCTCGCCGAGGAGGCCAACCAGCCGGGCTGGTGGCAGCGGTTCCACGATGTGCTGCCGGACTGGTTCAGCCTGTTCGTCAGCCTGGAGGGCGCGGCGCGGATGATCCGCTCCTACGAGCCGCACTTCGTGCCCGGTCTGCTGCAGACCGAGGAGTACGCGCGTGCCGTGCTGGAGGCCGGGACGATCGGGCAGGAGGGCGCGGAGACGATCGAGCGGCATGTGTCGCTGCGGCTGGCCCGGCAGAAGCTGCTGCACCGGCCGGACCCGCCCCACCTGTGGGTGATCATGGACGAGACGGTGCTGCGGCGGCCGGTGAGCACCCGGCCCGAGGTGATGCGCGGCCAGTTGGACCGGCTGCTGGAGGCGGCCGAGCTGGACCATGTCACGCTGCAGGTCGCGGAGTTCGCCAACGGCCCGCACCCGGGCACGTACGCGCCGTTCGCGCTGTTCCGGTTCGCCGAGCCGGAGTTGCCGGACATGGTGTTCACCGAGTACCTCACCGGCGCGCTGTACCTCGACTCGCGTACCGAGGTCTCCGCGCATCTGGAGGTGCTCGACCACATGACGGCGCAGGCCGCGTCGGCGCAGCGCACGAAGAAGATCCTGCAGGAGTTCCGCGGGGACTTCTGAGGCCGGCCCGTTTCCGGACGCCCCGACTCCTGTCCGTCCATCCGAGGAGAGCAATCCGCATGACCGCTTCCGACGCCGAGCCCGCCGTCCGCATCGACACCAGCCGGCCGCATCCGGCGCGGGTGTACGACTGGTGGCTGGGCGGCAAGGACAACTATCCCGTCGACGAGGAACTGGCGCGCAAGATCCTCGCCGCGGACAGCACCGCCGTGCGCGGCGCCCGCGCGAACCGCCGGTTCATGCACCGGGCGACCCGGGCGGCGGCGCAGTCGGGAATCCGGCAGTTCCTGGACATCGGCACGGGCATCCCGACCCGGCCCAACCTGCACCAGGTCGCCCAGGAGGTCGCTCCGCAGGCGCGGGTCGTGTACGCGGACAACGACCCGATCGTGCTGCGGCACGCGGAGGCGCTGCTGCACGGCTCGCCGGAGGGCAGTACGGACTACGTGCACGCCGACGTGCGGGACCCGGACACCATCCTGCGGCTGGCCGCCGAGACGCTGGACCTGACCCGGCCGGTGTCGCTGTCGCTGGTCGCGCTCACCCACTACCTGGGCGAGGCGGCCGGACAGGGCAATGTGTACGACCTGCTCAGGACGTACGTCGACGCGCTGCCGTCGGGCAGCCTGCTGGTGCTGTCGCAGGTGACGCCGGACATCGCCCCGGAGGGCGTGGCGCAGGCGGCGCGGCTGTTCGAGCGCAGCGGCACGCCGTTCTTCCCGCGCACCCGCGAGGAGTTCACCCGCTTCTTCGACGGTCTGGAGCTGCTGGAGCCGGGGATCGTGCCGGTGACCGAGTGGCGGCCGCAGGAGGAGGACGTGGCGGCAGCGGCGGAGGGCGAGGTGCCGGTGTACTGCGGGGTCGCCGTCAAGGGCTGATCCGCACGGAAGGACGGCCCCGCCCCGGCGTCAGTCGCGGCGGGGCGCCGGCGCGGGGGCGGGGCCCGCGAGGGCGGTCGCGCGCCGGGGGCGGTCGGTGACCACGACGTCCACCCGGGGGTCGCCGAGGAAGGTGCGCAGTCCGGCGTCGTCGTTGACCGTCCACACCATGGCGAACAGGCGGTGCCGGGCCGTCTCGCGCAGCACGTGGGCGCGGGCCAGGCGGTGGTGCACGGCGACGCCGTCCGCGCCGCAGGCGCGCACCCGGCGCAGCGGGAACAGCTCGCTCGCGCGGACCGCGGCGACCCGCCCGGCCGGGATCTCCTTGCGGTCCCTGCCCAGCGACAGCAGGGTGCGCACGCCGGGGAAGGCCCGCTTGATCTCGGCGACGGAACGGTCCTCGAGGGTGGTGGCGACGAATCCGTCCGCGCCGAGCAGCGCGACGGCCCGCGCGGTCAGCTCGCGTTCGTAGCCGGTCTCCTTCAGATCCAGGTGGCCGAGCATGCGGCCGGCGATCAGCTCCAGGACCTCGTCCACCACCGGCACCGGGCGGCCGGCGCGGGCGTTCAGCTCGGCGTGGGTGATCGCCGACACCAGGGGTCCGGTGTGGCCCGCCCGGGCGTCGTGGTGCACGACGAAGACGCCGTCGGCGGTGCGTCGGACGTCGAACTCGGCGTACCGCGCGCCCGAGTGGGGCGCGTCCTCGTACGCCTCCCGGGAGGCGGCGGGGAAACGTTCCGTCCCGCCGCGGTGGGCGGAGACGGCGGGGCGTCGCGGCATGGCGGTCGGCTCCGGGGGTGTCGCGGGCCGCCCGGAGGGACGGCCCGCAGCGGGTGTCACGAGCGTCAGACGAGCTTGGCGTCGAGCGTGATCGGCACGGCCTTGAGGGCCTGGCTGACCGGGCAGTTCACCTTGGCGTCCTCGGCGGCCGCCTGGAACGCCTCGTTGTCGATGCCGGGGATGGTGGCCTCGACGGTGAGGTGGATGCCGGTGATGCCCTCGCCCGGCTGGAAGGTCACGTCGGCGGAGGTGACCAGCTTGGTGGGCGGGGTGCCCGCCTTGGCGAGGCCGTTGGAGAAGGCCATGGAGTAGCAGCTGGAGTGGGCGGCGGCGATCAGCTCCTCCGGGCTGGTCCTGCCGTTGGCCTCCTGGGCGCGGGAGGCCCAGGTCACCGGCTGCTCGCCGATGGCGCCGGAGGAGTCGAAGGTGACGACGCCGTTGCCCTGGAGCAGGTCGCCTTCCCAGACGGTGTGCGCGGAGCGGGTGGTTGCCACGGTTGTTCCTTTCGCATGCTGCGGACGGCCCCCGTGGGACCGGGGTCTTGGGCCCTATCCGATCACATTACGGCGCGCCGGGCGGCCAACGGCGGATGGCCGGCGTCGGTCAGGCCGCCGTCTCCCGGTCCGGCCGGGCGGGCAGCGGCGCCCGGTGTCCCGCGCACTCGCGCAGCCAGCGCCGCAGCACCCGGTGCACCTGTTCGGCGCCGACCGGCTCCGTCCCCTCCGCGGCGGGCGCGGACAGGGCGAGCGGCGACATCAGGAACGGCTTGGACTGGGCGCCGCCGAGGCCGCCGTGCGAGCCGATCTGCTCCTCGAAGGCGAGGACTTCGCCGTCGGCCGGGTCGTGGAAGGAGTTGACCATGATGTCGGCGGCGTGCGGGAAGGAGTGCGTACGGCGCACCGCCTCGGCCGCGCCGGGGCCGAACCCTGCGAGGGGGCCGGGGTGTTCGTCGTCCAGCTCGTCCACCGGCGCCTCGGCTCCGTACGCGCCGAGCACGACGCCGCCGTGCCGCTCGTCGGCGACCAGCAGGAAACCGATGCCGGGATGGTTGGCGAGGGTCGGCAGCAGCGCCGGGTGACGGGCGTCGATCTCCTCCTTGGTCATGCGGTGGTGCACGTCCGGGAACGAGATCAGCCCAAGGTTGCCGGAGGCCAGCACGATCGGCTCGGAGCCGCGCGCCGGGCGGTCCTGCCCGGCGTCCTCCTCCACGGGCCGGCGCAGCGCCGCGCGGACCGCCGCCCGGGCCTCCGCGCCGCTGCGGGTGCGCCCCGCCCGGCGCGGCACGGGCAGCCCGCAGCCGGCCCGCACCAGGTCGGCGAGGGTGAGCCCGTAGCGGGCGCGGAACGTCTCGCCGGGGCTCTGGCCGTGGTCGGACAGCAGGACGATCCGGTAGGGGCGCGGGGCGTGCTCGGCGACCTTCTCGATCAGCGCCAGCGAGCGGTCGAGCCGGGCGAGCACCTTCTCGGCGTCGCGGCTCGCCGGCCCGGAGTGGTGCGCCACCTCGTCGTAGGCCACCAGGTCGGCGTAGACGGCGGTGCGCCCGGCGAGCAGGTCGCCCACCACGGCGGCGACCACGACGTCCCGTTCGACGACGGTGGCGAAGGCGCGGACGAAGGGATACAGCCCGCCGCGGGAGACGCGCGGGCGGTCGCCGCGCAGCCGGGCCGCGGTGGACTGGGCTATCTCCCGGCCGGCCTCGGCGACGAAGGACAGGGCGGTGCGCACGGCGTTGGCGGGGTCGGAGAAGTAGGCGAAGTAGCCCGCGCGGGACCGGTTCTCCGTGCCGCGCCGCCGGGTGGCGATGGACAGCACCAGGGCCTGTTCGTCGGCGCCGCCGCCGAAGAGGTTGCCGCGGCTGGCGCCGTCCACGGCGAGCAGTCCGGGGTCGCCGGTGCGTTCCACGGCGCGGCGCTGCAGCAGGGCGGCGCTGGTCGGGCGGTTGCTGACCATCACCTCCTGGCGGTCCTTCTCGTACCAGCGGAACGCGGGGACGTCGAAGGTGCTGCCGTGCAGGATGCCGAGCTGGCTGGCGCCGGTCTGGCTGGACCAGTCGGTGCGCCAGGGGGTGAGCCGGTGGGTGGGGCCGCCGGGGGCGGCGGGGTCCCCGGGCGTCCCGCGGCCGAGCATGCGGGCGACGGTGGGCATCAGGCCCTTGGCCACGGCGGACGTCAGCACGTCGTGGCCGACGCCGTCGAGCTGGAGGAACACGATCCCGTGGGTGACCGGGCCGGGCGGCAGGGGTCTGCGGCGGCGGTCGGCGAGGCGGTAGAGCCGGCGCCGGTAGGCGTCGTCGTCGCGCACGGCGAGCGCCCCGCCGGTGGCCGAGGCGACGGCGGACATGGCGGCGGCGACCAGGACCGCCGTCTCCGGCTCGGCCGCGCCGCGTTCGGCCGGGTTGAGATCGAGGGCGAGCAGCAGCAGCGCGCCGTTGAGGAAGAACACCAGCAGTCCGAGGACCAGCGCGGGCACCAGCAGCAGCAGGCGGACCAGCAGCGGCCACACGAGTGCGGACAGCAGCCCGAACGCGCCGGCCCCGAACGCGGCCGTGACGGCGATGTCCGTGGCACTGTCGCCGTCCGCCGAGCGCAGTTGGAAATCCGGCAGGACGCCGGCGAGCACCAGCATGGTGACGGTGCCCGCCGCCCACACCGCGACGCTCCGCCCGACCTGGCTGACGATCCGCCGTCCACGCCCACCCAGCACGCCCTGCCCACCTCACGTCCCGGCCCGCCGGCTGCCCGGGCCCGCACCCAGCGTGTCACACCGTGCCGGCCGGGCCCCGCTACCGGCCGTCGTAGCCGGCGGTCGGCATGGACAGCCGGCGGTGCACCCGGGCCTTCATCTGCGCGTCGTACGACGGCTCCGCGCACCCGACCGTCTCCACCCGCACCCCGCGGCGGGCGCACTCCGCGGCGAACTCCTCGACCGACGAGAGCGCGCGTTCCAGCACCCGGCGGCTGGGCGCGACGAACACGTCGGAGCCTGCCCGCACCCCTTCCCACAACATGCCGTGGTCGGGCCGCAGGCCGCGCACCAGCAGCTCGCGGGTGACGACGTAGCCGCGCTCGGCGGCCCAGCGGGCGCACATGGCGTGCTGGCTGCGCGAATCCACCAGGAAGGGGTCGGCGTCGAGCTCCTCGAGCGGCGTCAGGCTGGCGATGGCCGTGACGCGGACCGGACCGGCGCCTTCTCCCATGGCGTCCCCCTCACCTCACGGTTTCGCCGCAGACCCTACTCCTGCCCGTACGCTTCGGGGAGTCGCGCGAAGGAGGCAAAGAAGTGCCGGTGGAGATCACCTGGTGGGGGCACGCCACCTGCACCGTCGCCGACTCGGACGTACGCCTGCTCACCGATCCCCTGTTCGCACGCCGGCTCGCGCATCTGCGCCGCCGCCGGGGCGCGTTGCCCCCGCCGGACGCCCGGCGCGCGGACGCCGTGCTGATCTCGCATCTGCACGCCGATCATCTGCATGTGCCGTCGCTCGCGCCGCTCGCGCCGGGCACGCGCCTGCTCGTGCCCCGGGGCGCACGCCGTGCGGTGCCGGCGCTGCGCCGGCTCGCGCATCTGGACGTGACCGAGGTGGCCCCCGGGGACGCGATGCGGATCGGGGCGCTGGACGTCCGGGTGGTGCCCGCGCTGCACGACGGCCGGCGGCTGCCGTTCGGCCCGCGCCGCGCCCCCGCGCTCGGGTATGTCGTCGAGGGCGGAGCGCGCACCTACTTCGCCGGGGACACGGGCCTGTTCGACACGATGGCGGACGAGGTGGGACCCGTCGACGTGGCGCTGCTGCCGGTCGGCGGCTGGGGGCCGTACCTCGGCGAGGGCCACCTCGATCCCGGGCTGGCGGCCGAGGCGCTGGCGCGGCTGGCGCCGGCCGCCGCGGTGCCGGTGCACTACGGCACCTACTGGCCGATCGGGATGGACGCCGTGCGCCCCCACGAGTTCCACACGCCCGGCGAGGAGTTCGCCCGGCTCGCCGCGGTGCGCGCGCCGAAGGTGGCGGTGCACCGGCTCGCCCACGGCGAGGGCGTACGCCTGGAGGTCGCCCGGTGACCTGGCTCGCGGCCGCCGCGACGAACCCGGAGACGACGCAGCAGGCGTTCGGCTATCCGACGCTGTTCCTGCTGGTGCTGGCCGGCGCGCTGGTGCCGGTGGTGCCGACCGGCGCCCTCGTCAGCTCGGCGGCCGTGGTCGCCTTCCACCAGACCGCCCCGTTCTCGCTGGCGCTGGTGTTCGTGACGGCGTCACTGGCGGCGTTCCTCGGGGACGGCACGCTGTACTGGCTGGGGCGGCGCGGGATGCGGTCGAGGAACGGCTCGCGCTGGCTGGAGGCGATCCGGGCGCGGGCGCCGGAGGACCGGCTGGCGCAGGCCCAGGAGAAGCTGGCCGACCACGGGGTGGCGGTGCTGGTGCTGTCCCGGCTGGTGCCGGCGGGGCGGCTGCCGGTGATGCTGGCCTGCCTGCTGGCGAAGTGGCCGCTGCGCCGCTTCGCCCGCGGCAATCTGCCCGCCTGTCTGGCGTGGGCGGTGACCTACCAGCTGATCGGCATCCTCGGCGGCTCGCTGTTCCCCGAGCCGTGGGAGGGCGTGGTCGCCGCGGTCGCGCTCACCCTGCTGATCAGCGCGGCCCCGGCGGTGTGGCGGCGGCTGCGGAGGGCGGCGCGGGCGTAGGGCGGGCGGCGGAGGCGTGGGCCGGGGGGGGCGGGCGTGGGTCGAGGGCGCGGGCCGGGCGCGCGGGCGTGGGCCGGAGTGCGCGACAGGCCGGGCGATCATGGGCCGACAGCGCGCGACAGGCCGGGCGGCGCGGGTGTGCACCGGCCCGGCGCGCCGGCGGTCACTCCAGTACGCGCGAGCCGCCCACCGGCAGGTCCCACAGGTCGTCGCGGTCCAGGCCCGCCTTCCGCCACGCGGCCCGCACTCGGCGGAGCGGCTCCAGCACGGGCTCGGCGGACAGGACGAACGTCGCCCAGTGCATGGGCGCCATCCGACGGGCGCCCAGGTCGCGCACCGCCCGCACCGCCTCCTCCGGGTCGCAGTGGACGTCGCTGAGCCACCAGCGCGGGTCGTAGGCGCCGATGGGCATGAGGGCCAGGTCGATGCCGGGGTAGCGGCGGCCGATCCGCGTGAACCAGTGGCCGTAGCCGGTGTCGCCCGCGAAGTACACGCGCCGGCCGTGCGGGTCGGTGAGCACCCAGCCTCCCCACAGGGAGCGGCAGGTGTCGGTCAGGGTGCGCTTGGACCAGTGGTGGGCGGGGACGAAGTCGAAGCGGACGCCGTTCAGTTCGGCGGCCTCCCACCAGTCCAGCTCGGTGACGCGGGTGAAGCGGCGGCGGTGGAACCAGCCGCCGAGGCCGGCCGGCACGAACACCGGGGTGTCGCGCGGCAGTCTGCGCAGGGTGGGGGCGTCCAGGTGGTCGTAGTGGTTGTGGCTGATCACCACCGCGTCGACGGGCGGCAGTTCGCGCCAGGGCACGCCGACGGGCGTGATCCGCGCGGGCGTGCCGAGGATGCGGCGGGACCAGACCGGGTCGGTGAGGACGGTGAGGCCGCCGACACGCAGCACCCAACTGGCGTGTCCCGCCCAGGTGACGGCGACGGCGCGGGCGTCCACGCGGGGCAGCGGGCGGGGCTCGAAGGGCAGGTCCCGCACCCCGGCGAGGCCCTCGCGGCCCGGCCGTATCGCGCCCTCGCGGGCGAAGCGGGCGGTGGCCTTCAGGCCGGGCAGGGGGGCGGTGAGCCGGTCGTGGAACGTGCGCGGCCACACCCTGCGCTCCCCCAGCGGGCGCGGTTCGGCGAGGGGCGGGAAGGGGGGCGCGAGCGGGGACCGGGACGGGTCCGCGGGGTCGTCGGCGTCCCGGGGGGACGTGCTCGCGGTCGACTCGGACTGCTGCGTCATCGAGGAGGCTCCCATCGCTGAGCGTCGTCGCTGAGATGGTCGAGGACCGACCCGAGTCTGCTCAACGCGCCGCGCACTCGCGGCAGTTCCAGCGGATCGGGCGCGTCGAGGCAGGCGGCGCGCTCCGCGTCGGGACCCGTCGCGCGCTCCGCGTCGAGACCCGTGGTGCGCCCGGCGTCGCCCGTGCCGAGCAGCGGGCCCGTGCACAGGCGGACGCGCAGCGCGCCCAGGTCGTCGCCGAACCGGTGGCCGCCGGGCGCGGGCATGTCCAGCCGGCCGGCCAGGAAGTCCTCCAGTTCCTGTGCGTCCCCCACGCCCCGCTCGGCGAGCGCGGACCGGAACGGGGCGAGGTCGGCGTACAGGTGGCGGCCCGCCCTCGGGGGCACGGCCAGGGCGCCGGCGGCCACCACGGTGTCGTGCACGGCGCGGGCGAGGCGGGCGTGCAGGGCGACGGTGGCGGTGACGCGGCGGCGCACCGGTTCGGGCTCGTCCAGGGCGTGCGCGGCAGCGGCGGCGACCGGGGCGGCGACGCGGGCGTCGAGCGCGGTGAGCACGTCCAGCACACGGGCGCGCAGCCCCTCGGCGTCCTCGCCGACCGCGAAGCGGGCGACGGCGGCGGGCCAGCCGGCGGGCAGCAGCGCGCCGGCCAGGTCGGTGACGACGGTGACCCGGTCGGGCAGCATCTCGGCGGGGCTGACGAGCACGGTGTCGCGCGGGGCGTGCAGGGTGTCGCGCCAGGTCTCGTCGCTGACCAGGTGCAGGCCCTCCCCCGCAGCGGCCTCGACGGCCTCGTGCAGCACCTCGGGGGGCGCGACGGTGGCGGTCGGGTCGTCGGCGACGGACAGCACCAGCAGCCGCGGGTCGCCGCCCTCGGCGCGCACCCGGCGCACGGTCTCCAGCAGGGCGTACGGATCGGGCACGCCCCCGCACTCGGCGGGCGTCGGGACGTGGAAGACGGGTCTGCCGAGCAACCGGGCGTACGGCGCCCACCAGGCGGCGCAGGGCCGGGGCGCCAGGACGTCGCCGCCGAGCGCGGCGGTGAGCGCGAGCAGCAGGGCGGGGGCGCCGGAGGCGGCGACGACGCGGTCGGGGCGGACCGGGAGTCCGCGCCGGTCCCAGTAGCCGCAGGCCGCGGTGAGCAGGGCGGCGCCGCCGCCGACGGGCTCGCCGCCGGGCCGGGTCGCCGCGGCGGCGAGGACCTCGGAGAGTTCGGGCAGGACCGGGAGCCCGTCCTCGGGGAGGGGCGGCCCGTAGCGGACGGGTCCGTGACCGGCCGGCTCCGTCCGCCGCATGGGTACCTCCGGTGTGCCGCTCGAGCCGCGTGCCGCTGGCGCCGCTGGTTGCCTGTCGTGCCTCTGCGTACCCAGACTGCCCCGGTGTCAGCCGTTCATGGGCGGACGCGTGCGGCGCAGCCGGTACGCCGCCCCGCCGAGGGCGCCGGCGATCAGCACACCGCCGGCCACCAGGGCGGTCGCCGACCCGCCGAAGGCGCCGCCCGTGCCGGCGCGGACGCCGTGCCGGACGGGGGCGGGGGTGCGGGTGTGGGCGGGGGGAGGGACCGGGGCGGGGGTGCAGGGGTCGTGCGGGGCGGGGTGTTCTCCGGGCTCGTGCTTTCCGGCGTCGTGCTTTGGGGGGGCGCCGGGCTCGTCGTGCTTCTTCGGGGGGTCGTGCTTCTCCGGCGCGTCGGGCTCGAAGGGATCCTCGGGCTCGACGGGCTCTTGGGGTTCATGGGGCTTCCCGGGCGCGAAGGGGTCCTCGTGCTCCCCCGCCCCCTCCGGCGCGAGGGGATCTCCGTGGTCCCGCTCCCCCGGCTTGGGACACGGCCCGTCCGGCGGCCCTGCGTCCGCGAAGACCGCGGCGGGGCGGGCCCGCTCCGCCGGTTGCGCAGGCGCCGCGGGGACGGCGCCGGCCGGGGAACCGCCGGCCAGGCAGCCACCCGCCAGGGCGGCGACGAACAGGACACGGACGCTGCGACGCATGGGCGGGCTCCTCGGGGCACGGGGACGACGGTGACGACGGCGGGAGCACGCCGTCCGTGCCCCCACGGCCATCACAGCCCTCCCCCGCGCCTCCCGCGCGCGGCCCGCACCCATTGGCGGCAACCGGGACCCCGTGCGGGTGACGCCAGACCGGCGTTACGTCGCGTCGCGCAGCACCTGCTCCCGCAGCCGGACGCAGCAGCGGTTGATCAGCCGGGACACGTGCATCTGCGAGATCCCCAGCTGCTCGGCGATCCGGCTCTGCGTCATGTCCCCGAAGAAGCGCAGGTACAGAATGGTCCGCTCGCGCTCGGAGAGCGCGGCGAGCCGGGGCCGCACGGCCTCCCGGTCCACCACCGTGTCCAGGGCGGGGTCCGGAGAGCCGAGCACGTCGCCGAGCGAGGAGCCGCCCTCGGCGCCGGACAGCTCCGCGTCGAGGGACAGGGCGCTGAAGGACTCCAGCGCCTCCAGGCCGGCCTTCACGTCCTCCTCGCTCAGGCCGGTGTGCCCGGCGATCTCGGCCACGCCCGGACGCTGCCCGGAGGTGGTCGCGGCCAGTTCCTGGCAGGCCGCCCGCACCCGGTTGCGCAGCTCCTGCACGCGCCGGGGCACGTGCAGGGTCCACATGTGGTCGCGGAAGTGGCGCTTGATCTCGCCGGTGACGGTGGGGACGGCGTAGCTCTCGAAGGCGTTGCCGAGGGCGGGGTCGTAGCGGTCGACGGCCTTGACCAGGCCGAGGGCGGCGACCTGGCGCAGGTCCTCGTAGGACTCGCCGCGGCTGCGGAACCGTCCGGCGATCCGTTCGGCCATGGGCAGCCAGGCCTCGACGATCTCCGCGCGCAGGGCGTCGCGGCGGGGGCCGGGAGGCAGGGCGGCGAGTTCGCGGAAGGCGTCCGCGGTGTCGGGGGCGTCGTCGTGAGGGTGGTGCTTCGCGGTCGCTGGGGTACGCATGATGCGCAGCAACTCCCTGCTGGGTGCTCTGGGTCGGGCGGTCACCGTGGGAGCGCGGGCGCGACCGGCGGCCGTGCGCGGGCGGCCCCCGCGGCGGGGGTCTTCCCACGGACGTGCCTCCGGTCCGAAGCACGGGGGTGCGCCTGCCCAACCCCCCGGGCGCCAAACCACGCCTTTTCCACGGCAGGTTTTCGGGCGGCGGGCGGGGTGACTCGTACGGTCGCGCCACCGGGCGCCGAGAGGGAGGACGTCCATGAGCACCCAGGTCTCCGACCATGTCCTGCAGCGGCTGCGCGACTGGGGGGTGGAACATGTCTTCGGCTACCCCGGCGACGGCATCAACGGTCTGCTCGCGGCATGGGGCCGCGCGGAGAACCGGCCGCGCTTCATCCAGTCCCGGCACGAGGAGATGTCCGCGCTCCAGGCGGTCGGCTACGCCAAGTTCAGCGGCCGGCTCGGCGTGTGCGCGGCGACGTCGGGTCCGGGCGCGATCCATCTGCTGAACGGCCTGTACGACGCCAAGCTGGACCATGTGCCGGTGCTGGCGATCGTCGGCCAGACACACCGCACGGCGATGGGCGGCTCGTACCAGCAGGAGGTGGACCTGCACTCGCTGTTCAAGGACGTCGCCTCCGACTTCCTGGAGACGGTGACGGTTCCCGAGCAGCTGCCGAACGTCCTGGACCGGGCGATCCGCACGGCGTACGCCCGCCGCTGCCCGACCGCGGTGATCATCCCCGGCGACGTGCAGGAGCTGGACTACTCGCCGCCGACGCACGACTTCAAGATGGTCCCCTCCAGCCTGGACCGCAGCGGCTGGACGGCGGTGCCCTCGGAGGAGTCCCTGCGGCGGGCGGCGGAGGTCCTCAACACCGGGGACAAGGTGGCGATCCTGGTCGGCCAGGGCGCGGCCGGCGCGCGCCGCGAGGTCGAGACGATCGCCGACCTGCTCGGCGCGGGCGTGGCGAAGGCGCTGCTCGGCAAGGACGTGCTCAGCGACGAACTCCCGTACGTCACCGGCTCGATCGGGCTGCTGGGCACCCGTCCCTCGTACGAGCTGATGCGCGACTGCGACACCCTGCTCACGATCGGGTCGTCGTTCCCGTACTCGCAGTTCCTGCCGGAGTTCGGCAAGGCGCGGGGCGTGCAGATCGACCTCGACCCGCACATGGTGGGGATGCGCTACCCGTACGAGGTGAATCTGGTCGGCGACGCGCGCGAGACGCTCCAGCGGCTGATCCCGATGATCGAGTCGGGGCGCGGGCGCGAGTGGTTCGAGACGGTGTGCGACAACGTCAAGGACTGGCGGCAGGTGATGGAGCGCCGGGCGGAGCTGTCGGCCGACCCGGTGAACCCGGAGTACGTGGCCCGCGCCCTGGACCCGCTGCTGCCGGCGAACGCGATCGTCACCTCCGACTCCGGTTCGACCGCCAACTGGTACGCGCGCCATCTGACGATGCGGCCGGGGATGCGGGGTTCGCTGTCCGGGACGCTGGCGACGATGGGCTGCGCGGTGCCGTACGCGATCGGTGCGAAGTTCGCCCATCCGGACCGGCCGGTGGTGGCGCTGGTCGGGGACGGGGCGATGCAGATGAACGGGCTCGCGGAGATGATCACGGCGGCCAAGTACCGGGACGCCTGGGAGGATC
Source organism: Streptomyces sp. NPDC006610 (assembly GCF_040611575.1). Classification (NCBI taxonomy): domain Bacteria; kingdom Bacillati; phylum Actinomycetota; class Actinomycetes; order Kitasatosporales; family Streptomycetaceae; genus Streptomyces; species Streptomyces sp. NPDC006610. Next base: position 2,543 of record NZ_JBEXOP010000054.1, on the reverse strand, counting down.
CGCGTCTGGTGGTGGGCGTGTGGAACAACCGGGACCTGAACCAGGTGACGTGGGAGCTGCGGGCCATGGGCGGGGCGCCGTCGTTCCTGCCGTCGCAGGAGCTGCCGGACGTCCAGTACGCCGCGTTCGCCCGTTCCCTCGGCCTGACCGGCATCCGGGTGGAGAAGCCGCAGGACGTGGAGGCGGCCTGGCGGGCCGGACTGGAGGCGGACGGCCCGGCGGTGATCGAGTTCCTGACCGATCCGGCGGTGCCGCCGATCCCGCCGCACGCCACCTGGGAGCAGATGGAGGCCACGGCCGCGTCGCTGCTGCGCGGTGACGCGGACCGGGGCTCGGTGCTCAAGCAGGGCATCAAGTCGAAGATGCAGGAGTTTCTGACCCAACGGCCGGAGCAGGGCCCGGACGCGCAGGACTGACCTCGGCGGGGGCGGCGGCCCGGCGGCGGGCGAGCCACAGGCCGGCCGCCGTCGCCGCCGAGGCCGCGCCCAGGACGACGACCGCGCCGGCCAGGCTGCCGGTGGCGGCGGCACGCCGATCAGCGCGACGGGGCAGACGAACTCGCCGAGGAGGAACGCCGCCGTCCACAGCCCGGTGCCGCGCCCGCGGTCGGCGTAGTCGAGGCGGGACATCGCCGCCGTGACCAGCGAGGGCAGCAGCACGCCCGTGCCCAGGCAGTTGATCACCGCGCCGGCGATCAGCACCGCCGGGTGGGAGGCCATGCCTCCACGAGCGGTGGGGGCGGGGGGTGGAGCCGACTGTCCGCCCTGCGGCCACGCCTAGCCCTCCAGCGATCGAATCTCCGGATCGCCCCCATCCGTCCCGTGGATGCCCGGAAGCACCGTTTCCTCGTAACGCCCCATCGCCAGCATCACGCCGAGCAACAGGAACGGAATGAGCACAGCCAGCAGTGCCATGTGGCCTGTCCTTCCCCGGATCGCCGCGTGGGGGGTGGGGGTGGGATTCCGGCGTCGGGTGTCCGGCTTTCCGGCCCGCAAACCCGGTGTCGGCCTCCCCGGGCTCGGGTACGCGGAGCGCACCCCCGAACATCTGGAGCGAAACATGCAGCGAGGCAGTGACCGGCTGAGCGTCCACCGGGACGAGGAGATGAAGCACGAACTGCAGGGGCTGCTCAGGTCGGGCCATCCCACCCGCAGCGAGGAGTGGCACGACCCCGAGCCCGCCGCCGACGACGACCCGCGCATCGCGGGCGGGCCGGCCATGCCGGGCTCCCTGCCGGAGGTCCGGCTCGAGCTGGGCAGGATCCTCGGCCGCAGCGCGTTTCCGGCCGGGCCGGGCGAGCTGATGGGCGTACTGCGCCGCAAGAACGCGCCGGACGCGCTGATCGAGCCGCTGAAGCGGCTGCCGCGTTCGGCCCGCTATGCCAATGTCCAGGAGCTGGCGCGGGACCTGACCCGCGAGGAGCGCTGAGGAGGCGGCCATGGCCGAGTTCGTGAGGGAAGTGATGACCCCGGGCGTGGTCGCCGTCCGCCCGGACGCGTCGCTGGTGGAGGCCGCGCAGCTGATGCGCACCCAGGACATCGGCGACGTGGTGGTGGCCGACGGCCAGCGCGTCGTCGGCATGCTCACCGACCGTGACATCACCGTGCGGGCGGTGGCCGAGGGGCTGGACCCGCTGACGGTGAGCGCACAGCAGGTGTGCACCCCGGAGCCGCTGGTGGTCCGCCCGGAGGACCCGGTCTCGACGGCGGTGGCGCTGATGCGGGAGAAGGCCATACGGCGGCTGCCGGTGGTCGAGGACGGGCTCCCGGTCGGCGTCGTCACCCTCGGCGACCTGGCGATGGCCCAGGAGCCGGACAGCGCACTCGCCGACATCAGCAGGAAGGGACGGTGAACGACCCCATGCGCATCGCGTTTCTGACCGCACCCGAGGGCGTCGAGCAGGTGGAGCTGACCGACCCGTGGCAGGCGGCGGCCGACGCCGGTCACCGGCCGGTGCTCGTGTCGACGCAGCCGGGCGAGGTCCAGGCGTTCCACCACCTCGACAAGGCGGACACGTTCCCCGTGGACGAGGTGGTCGGCGAGACGTCCGCCGACTCCTTCGACGCCCTGGTGCTCCCCGGCGGCGTCGCCAACCCCGACTTCCTGCGCACCGACGAACAGGCGGTCGGCTTCGTGCGGGACTTCTTCACCCGGGGCAGGCCGGTCGCGGCGATCTGCCACGCCCCGTGGACACTCGTCGAGGCGGACGTCGTGCGGGGCCGGGTGCTGACCTCCTGGCCCAGTCTGCGCACGGACATCCGCAACGCGGGCGGGACCTGGGTGGACGAGCAGGTCAAGGTCTGCGACCACGGCACGAACAAGCTGGTCACCAGCCGCAAGCCGGACGACCTGAAGGCGTTCTGCGAGACGTTCCTGGAGGTGTTCGCCCAGGAGACGGCGTCGGCGTAGCGGCCGGGCGGACAGCCGCGGGGGGGCGGGGCGGGGGGGGGCCGGCCGCCCCCCCCCCCCCGGCGGCCCCCCAGCGCCCCCCGGGGCGCGCCCCCCCCCCGCCCCCCCCCCCCCCCCCCCCCCCCCCCCCCCCC
>NZ_JBEXOP010000053.1:0-41806 GCF_040611575.1 Streptomyces sp. NPDC006610 | reverse complement strand
GCGACCTGACCGGCCCGTCGCCGCACAGAACAGCGTCGGCCAGCTCGAACAACGCATCCGAACGAGCGGTGAGACAGGAGTAGAACTCGCCCCGGCGGCTGATGTGCTCGCGTCGGTGCCGCGCAAGGACCAGCGGGCCAAGAGCGATTGCTATCTGCGGGGACTGATGGTGGACGGACGGCGCAAGTCCGTCCAGGCCATGGCCGCTCGTCTGCCGGACGGCAACGAGCAGAACCTGCAGCAGTTCGTGAACCAGTCGCCGTGGGATCCGGTGTCGGTCCGGCGGCGGATCGCGCAGCGAGTGGTGCCGCTGATCGGCCCGGATGCCTGGGCGGTCGAGGACGTGTCGGGGACGCCGCGTGGGCCAAGGCCACCGCGCTGTACTGGCCGGCGCTGGCGCGCGTCACCACGGCCGAGTATCCGGTCCACGACTCCGACACCGTCCGCGTTCTCGCGGACGGACTGGTTCCTCGCCGGCCTCCAGCTCGTCCACGCCCTTGCGGACCGTTGTCTCGCTGACCTGGGCCACCCGCGCAACCGCCCGGATACCACCGTGCCCCAGGATCCGGCCTCGACCCCCATCATCAACCGCCGCTGCCGCTCGTCCAGATGCGGGAACAACACCTCGGACTCCACTGCGAGTTGGCCACGAATCTCATCGGAGACGCCCATACCACAACAACGAGCCGCATCACGGGAAGCAACACCTCGATTCTCTGCGAGCCCTTAGATCCCAAGCGTTCGCTACTGGCCCACTTCTCAGCCGTCACCGACAGAACGAACCGGACTCGCCGGATGAACTCATCCGCGCCGCCGTCGAGAGCATCTCGGGCCGGCTCCCAGGAGAGGAGGGTCCCGTGGCAGCACTGCGATCGGGTCGTCCAAATGGTCGGCAACGACAAAGCCGAACTGGCCGTGGACGACCTCGCGCGAGTGATCGAGTACTACCGCATCCGCATTCTGCGGACGGAATACGACCAGATCGTCGCGGTGGCCACGCAACTCGATGCGCTGGACTCACTCACCGAAGTGCAGATTGGCCGCTTCATCGGCGACTGAGACGCCCGGCATCCCCGAACCGCACAGCTCGGCTCACGGCGGCCTTCGAGACCATGGTCTTGAAGGCCGCCGCCAGCTGTTGTCGAACCCCGTATTGATGCCCTCCGCCACCAACCAGCGGATAGATCGTGGATAGGATGCAGAGCGCTCCGACTGCCGGAGCTCTACCGCGCTGGCCCGGAAAGTGCCGAGCACGGCAGCCACACCCCTCATGGTGTGTCACCGCGCGCAGGCCTTCGAGCGCACCAAATGCGGCCGCGAGCCGTGAACCGAATGGGGTGGGAATGTCCAGTCACCGGCTGTCCAAGAGAGGCCGTTACATCGCGTGGGCAACGACCGGCGTCGTGGTAATCGCCGGCGCCGGGATCGCGGCACAGACCTCCATGGCCGCCCCGAGCTGGCCGGCGCAGAAGACATACACGGGCCGGGCATTCGACACCTGCACAGCACCCTCCCTCGCAGCGATGAAGGCATGGAACACCGGCTTCTACGGAGCTGCCGCCGTCTACATCGGCGGCAAGAACCGCGGCTGCGCCCAGCCCAACCTCACCGCGTCCTGGGTGAAGTCGGTCAGCACCGCCGGCTGGAAGCTCATCCCGCTTTACGTCGGTGCCCAGCCGCCCTGCCAGAGCAGCAGGAACCCGGAGAGGTTCACCGCCTCCACGGCCGCCGCCGTCGGGGCGAGCAACGCCAACGACGCTATCGCCAAGGCGAGCGCACTCGGCATGAAGCCGGGCAGCCCCATCTACCTCAACATGGAGTCGTACGACATCACGAACAAGGCGTGCAACGACGCCACCCTGACGTACGTGCGCTCCTTCACCAAGACGCTGCGGGCCAAGATGTACCGCGCGGGATACTACGGTTTTGCCAGTTCCAGCGCCAAGGCCATCGCCACCGCTACCGACCGGACCGACCTCCCGGGAAACCTCTGGTATGCGCTGTGGAACAAAAAGAACACCACCACCGCCGACTGGCCCTGGGATCCCAAGCTGTACACCAACCACAGCCGAGCCCACCAGTACATGGTCAACAGCAAGGAGACCCGCGGCGGCCACACCATCACCGTCGACCGCAATGCCTGGGACGCCCCCGTGGCCCTGATCGGATAATCGGATCGCCCAGCGGATCGAGACGCCAGATGCGGCGGACAGCTCGTGGACGTGATCCTTTCCGCCGCGTCCAGCTGACCTGGGCGGGGTTAGCGCATGTCTCTTTGGTGCTGACCAGCGGTGACCATGGCGGCCCTGACCTGCATGGTCGAACTCACCACCGACCAACTCCACGACGACGTGGATCACACCTACTGACAATCAACCTAAGTTACTCCTCCACAAGTAATCCCTCTCTCAGCTGGGCCAGTGTGCGCGCTAGTCTTCTGAGTCAGGAATCCTGGTTAGATAGCTGGCGAGGCGTTCGAGGATCTCGTCCGCGGTCTTGGTCCACACGTAGGGCTTGGGGTCGGTGTTCCATGCGGCAATCCAGGTGCGGATGTCCTTCTCCAGCGCTTGGACGCTCTTGTGGACGCCGCGCCGTATCTGCTTGTTGGTCAGCTCTGCGAACCACCGCTCGACCAGGTTGAGCCAGGACGATCCGGTGGGCGTGAAGTGCAGGCGGAAGCGGGGATGGGCCAGCAGCCAGGTCTTGATGGCCGGGGTCTTGTGGGTGGCGTAGTTGTCCAGCACCAGATGCACGTCCAGGCCCGCTGGCACCTCCTGGTCGAGCTTGATCAGGAACTTCTTGAACTCCTCGGCCCGGTGTCGGCGGTGCAGTGAGCCGATCACCTTGCCCGTGGCGACCTCCAGGGCGGCGAACAGGGTGGTGGTGCCGGCGCGCACGTAGTCGTGGGTGAGACGCTGCGGGACCCCGGGCATCATCGGCAGCACCGGCTGGGAGCGGTCCAGCGCCTGGATCTGGGACTTCTCGTCCACGCAGAACACCAGCGCCCGCTCGGGCGGATCCAGATACAGGCCGACCACATCATGGACCTTGTCGACGAAGTACGGATCCGTCGACAGCTTGAAGGTCTCCGAGCGGTGCGGCTGCAGGCCGAAGGCCCGCCAGATCCGCGACACGGTCGACTGCGACAGTCCCATCTCCTTGGCCATCGCCCGCGTCGACCAGTGCGCGTTCTTCGGCGTCGATGCAACGTCTTGGTGACCACGGCGGCGACCTGCTCGTCGGTGACCGTCCGGGGACCGCCCAGACGCGGTATGTCGCCCAGTCCGGCGATCCGGTGCTCGACGAACCGCTTCCGCCACCGACCCACCGCATGCGGGGTCGAGCCCAACTGCGCGGCCACGTCCTTGTTCGACGCGCCGCTCGCGCAGGCCAGGATGATCCGGCAGGCCGAACGCCCCCGGCCTGACCAGGCCCGGGGCGTGCGCGCAGTGCCTCAGTGGAAGCCCAGCAGCTCGTCGCGCGGCGGAGGCGCGCAAGCCACTAGCCTCGCGCTTTCATGAGGCGGGCTGTCCGAAGCGTGATCGAAAACGCGAGAAGTGCTCCTGACCTGGAACGATAGGACTTGTCGAGGGTCCAGATCGTGCCGTGGAAAGAAGCACTTCTCAAGTGAAGAAGAGTATCGGGTCCTACCCGCGTGTCCGCATCGAGGGCGGCGGCCGGGCGGTGGTCTCCCAGGCCGGGAGCGTGCTGCTGGTCGAAACCGTCCGCAAGGCCGGCTTGGACACCGCGATATCAACGGCGCTCACGCCGTGGCGGAAGGCTCGGGCGGTTCATGATCCCGGCAAGACTCTCTTGGACCTCGCCCTGGCGGTCGCGCTGGGCGGGGACTGCCTGGCCGATGTCGGCATGCTGCGGTGCGAGCCGGCCGTGTTCGGCCCGGTCGCCTCCGACCCGACCGTCTCCCGTCTGATCGACACCCTTGCCGCCTCCGGCGAGAAAGCCCTGCGGGCCATCCGGTCCGCGCGGTCCGAAGTCCGCACCCGGGTCTGGTCCTTGGCAGGCGAACACGCCCCGGATGCCGACGGTCAGGTCACGGTCGACCTCGACGGCGTCCTGGTGATCGCGCACTCCGACAAACAGGACGCGGCCGCGACCTGGAAGAAAACCTATGGGCATCATCCTCTGACGGCCTTCGTCGACCACGGCCAGGGCGGAACCGGAGAGCCGGTCGCAGCCCTCCTCAGACCGGGCAACGCAGGCTCGAACACAGCCGCCGACCACATCGCCACCGCACAACTCGCCCTGTCACAGCTGCCGAAGAAGCACCGGCGGGGGCGCCGGACAGTCATCCGCACCGACTCCGCCGGCGGCACCCACGACTTCGTGGCCTGGCTCGCGAAGCGAGGCCGATGGCTGTCCTACTCGGTCGGCATGGTGATCACCGAGACCATTCACCAACATGTGCTCAAGATCCCGGCCCCGGCCTGGACACCGGCCATCGAGGCCGATGGCAAGATCCGTGACGGGGCCTGGGTCGCCGAGCTCACCGGCAGCCTGCTGGACGGCTGGCCGAAAGGGATGCGGCTGATCGTCCGCAAGGAACGACCTCATCCCGGCGCACAGTTGAGGATCACCGACGCCGACGGCATGCGGATCACCTGCTTCGCCACCAACACCACCCACCGTCCCATCGCCGAGCTCGAACTCCGGCACCGGCTGCGAGCCCGAGCCGAGGACCGCATCCGCGCCGCCCGCGCCACCGGCCTGCGCAACCTGCCCCTTCACACAACGGCACAGAACAAGGTCTGGCTGGAGGTCGTCCAGATCGCTCTCGACCTGCTGGCCTGGATGCCCATGCTCGCCCTGACCGGCCCGGCGCGTCTCTGGGAACCCCGCCGCCTTCGGTTCCGCCTGTTCTCCACAGCAGCCCAGCTCGTCACCACCGGCCGCCGCCGCACCCTCCGCCTCGCGGCCCACTGGCCCTGGACCCACGAGATCACCAGCGCCCTCGAACGGCTTGCGCTCCTGCCCAACCCAGGCTGACCAGCTGATTCGCCCGCCCCTACCAGCAGCACCACCCAGACCGGAGTAGTGGAACCCGGCACCCACCCGAGGCGACACTCGGGCCCTCGGAATGCCCGCCACCAGCCAACGAAGCGAAACGGTCCACCGAATCCGTCGGCAGACCGTCATGCAAGATCGAGGCTAGCTTGTCTGCGTTGACGATGAACCGGACGGGCACGTAGGCATAGCCGTGCAGCCAGTCACCTTTCACCTTGACCCACTCCCGGCCGTGGTGCGTACCCATAACCCGGCACGCATTGTCGAAGCGTTCATCGGGCAGCGCACCATGGATCTGCGACTCGGCCGCAGGTGAATCGTAGAACGGGATGAATCGCGGGTCTTTGCTCCAGTTCTGGTCCGTCACGACTGCGACGGTCGTCCTAGCGTCGTCGTACCTGGGCGGAGGGGGCGGTTCCAAGACTTCGGTGTCGCCGCCGAGCCAAAACCCCATCAGCAGGGCCTGCAACACCAGCAAGACCATCACTAGGACGATGACGCCCGTCGACGGGCTGGGCGGCGCGCTGAGTCGGTGCTGCGCTCGCTGCGGCCTACTGGCATCCGGCGCGACCGTCCGCCGCTTCTGGGAGTCGAGTACCTCTCCGATAACGATCCCGCCGGCGCTCACGGCCACAGTCGCGTCGCCGCTTGCGTGAACATGCCTGATGTGAGCGATGACCGGAATGGCCGCTCGTCTGACGTCCTTGCCGTAGCTGGCGGCAGCGGCCTTGTACGGGTTGAGCCACTCCGCCGCTGCCGGGTCGCCGCCCAGAGCGCGGACGAGCAGCACGTACTTCTCCGTGCTGGGGAAGCGCCGGTCGGTGCCGTTCACGAAGTGGTGGACACCGCTGCGCGAGATGCCGGTTGTGATCGCCAACTGTCCGTACGAGCGCCCCGATTCGCTCAGCGCCTTCTGGAACAGCCGGATGAGGACCTGGTGCTCGCGCGTCGGCCTCGCCTTGATCTTCACCGGCCCTCGCTCTCGTCCAGCCCGTCGCCGGGCGCGGACTCGGGCTCACCGTTCGCCGGCGTGTCCGCTTCGGCGCCCGCGTCCCCTGCACCCGGCGCGAGCGCCCGGCCGGCGCCCGGCCCGCCGGTGGTCCTGCCCGACGCCTTGGCGCTGCTGTCGACCGTCCACGCGTCCTTGAGCAGCCAGAGGATCCCGGCAGCTACCGCCAACGCCACGTACGGGTCGAGTCCCGCCGCGATCAGTCCGATGACCAGCCCGCTCAGCAGGACTAGCAAGATCAGCCGCTGATTGAAGGTACGCCATTCCACGGCAACCCGCTCCGTTCGCCGCTCCGTTGAGGCCCACAGGCGCCCGGTGACCTTTGCGTGCTTGCCGGCACAGTCACCATGACGCCACGGTTAATCTTCAGCGCAGTTGGCGCGAACTTCCCAGCCGCTGTAAACACTTCCGTGGAAAGGTTGAGATCAGAGGCTGTTTTGAGGCCCAATAGGTAGGCGCCCGCTCAGCCGGCGGGCGGCGTCGTCGAGACACCGTGAGGCCCACGGACGTCGTCGATCACGGCCCCCCGTTGCCGCGGGGGGCCTTCGACGCCCCCAAGCCTCACGCCCGGCCGGTGCACACGGTGTCTTTTCACGGGCGTGCAGAGCCGTCGCGCAGGGCGCTACATACTGGTCATGGCGAATGGCGTTTCATCTAGCCCATCCTCTGCGCCGGTACTGGTGGCCCCGGCTGGGCCGGCGGCTGCGACCTCGCAGGACGGTGTCCGGCAGGACGGGCGGCCATCGACCGTCGCCGCGTCCACCCGCTCCGACGCGTTGAGACCAGCGGGGATCGCGGCCAGCGCCGGAGACCCGGCTTGACCATCGCCCGTAGCGGCGACTGGACCGTGACCCCGCTCCGCGTCCCCACGTGTTGCCGCGTGCACCGCCAGAGCAGCAGCGAGCGTCAGGCCGTCGTGCCCGCCCGACTCGTCCCGCATCCGGTCGCCGTGGGCGTCGCCTCGATACCTGCCGTGCCGCACCAGCTCGTCCCAAACACCAGCGGGCCGATCACCAACTGTGCCGGCTCGGCCACTACACCGGTGACGTAGGCGCCTTCTGGCAGTCCCAGGCTGCCGCGCTCGCGTACGCGGACGAACACCTGGGCCGCCTGGTAGACGGGCTCACCGCCGAAAGGAGATGGCTGATGATCATGTGTGCCGACCACGGTGACGCATTCGGCGAGGACGGCTACCAGGGCCGTGGCATCGTTTATCCGACCGTGCTGAATGTGCCGTTCGCGGCCTGGCTGTCGCAGTAGGCGGATACGCTCCCGGGCCATGACCGACACAACCCGGCAAAAGGCGAAGCGCGACGCCTCCGTCATCGTGGCCCGAGACGCGGAGGGCCTGATCGCCGTCCTGACCGCCGAATTCCCCCAGCACGGCGGCGAGTACGTGTTCCTGCCCGGGGGACGCCGGGAGGAGGGCGAGACACCGGAGGACTGTGCGCGGCGCGAGCTGCATGAGGAGGCCGGCGTCATCGCCCAGACCTGGCGGCCCCTCGGCTCGTACGCCATCACCCTGGACTCCACTGCCCGCATCCACCTTTTCCTGGCCGAAGGGCTCACCTGTGGCCCGCAGCAGCTCACGCCTAGCGAAGAGAGCTTCAAGCTCATGTGGTGGCCGATGACCGACGCGATTCGGGCCGCCACCGAGGGACGCTTCCTGCTCCAAGGGGGACCGCTGGCACTGCTGCTGGCCCAGCAGGCCATCGCAGCATGAGAGGAATCGATCCCGGGCACCGACCGACAGCCCGCGAGTCATGGTCCACCTCAGCGGATCACCCCTGTCGCGCACGCTGAGGGACCGATTTCCGGAGCCCAGGCGTTGGGCACCTGAACGACCCTGTGCCGCCTCCCTGTCCTCGGTCCCATCGCAGGGGCCGGCCCCTGCGAAGAGGAATCGCCTTGCCCGCACAACACGACATCGCCGCCGAGACGGAGCTGCGGGACATATTTGCCGCTGCCGCCTTCAAGGCAGACGCGGAGCAAAGCTTCTGCTGGACCCAGTACGCCGGGCACGGACCCGGCCCGGAACTGCTGGGCGACCCGGCGCCGCGTGGTGGAGATCGGCTGCGGCACGAGCCGCGCCCTCGCCCTCACCGGGAGTACCTGCGCTTCGCCGACCAGGTTCAGATGCTAGGCCGGATGCCCGGTATGACCATCGCCGGTGACGGCGGCCATGGCCGTGGCATGACTTCGAGACCTTGCGAAGAAGTTCTCTGCATGAGGTGAGGCGTCGAGCAGTTCTTCGCGGTGGATCGGCGTCTTCCAGCGACTTCGTGATCTTCTTCGAAAGCAGCCCTCTCCGGGTGGTCGCGACAACGAGGACGGTGATCGCTGAGGCTTCACCGGCAGCTACCGTTACATCACCCAGGCCGGGCCGAAGGCGACCGGTCCGTCACCACCCCGCGATGGCTGGCCCGCCTCCTGCTTACCCATCCCGACCACCTCCGGGACAGGGACACAAGTCTCCTCGCCGAGCTTACCGAAGCCTGCTCAGAGATGAATCAACTGGCCTGATTCATTCGCGAGTTCGCACAGCTCCTCATGTCGGCCGCAGGCAATGACAAGAAGCTCACTGCTTGGATGGTTGGTATCCGCACGGCCCAGTTGCCCTACCTCCACGCCTTTGCGAACGGTTTCGAACTCGACCGTGCAGCCGTCAATGCCGGCCTCACCCTCCCGCACCACAGCGGGCGGACCGAAGGCGTCAACACCTGCACCAAACGGATTATGAGGCGAATGCGTGGCCGTGCGGGTTTCGGCCTGATTGGCCACCACATCCTCCTGCACTGATCGACACCCTTCGCTACCACCGATTACGGGACAGAGCCGAACGTTTTGCAGACCCCTGGCGGCGACCGGACCGGCTTCGCCGCCGCCGGATCCCTCTCCCGCAAGTGGAGTGTCCGGCACCTTGCTTACGTGTTGTGCTCAAGATCACTAGCCGCGCCCGCCCGGCGACTGTCCGTATGGGGCGTTAGGTGATCTTGATGCTCTTGTGTCCTCAGATACTTTTCGGTTCGTTCACGATTGTTTTGCATATGACAGACAGGGATGGTCCGTGAGACCCGAACGAGAGCTGCCCTCCTCCGACGAGAGAGGGCGGATCTGGCATGAGAAAAGCCCAACGTTGCGATGGATATCGGCCGGTCTTGCCGTTCTGATGTCGGTGTCGCTGATGCAGGGTGCGACGGCATCCTCTGCCTCTGCCCAGACGCCTGCGGGCAAGGGCAAGCCGAAGGGGGCGACGGCAGCGGCGGACGTCGCGTCGGCCAAGGCGGCGGCCCGCTTGTCGGGGCACCGCGTGGAAGCGCTCAGCGAACGCACAGAGACCTCGACGACGTGGGTGAACAAGGACGGCAGCCTGACGACGGAGCTGTCCGCGGGGCCGATACGGTTCGAGCGTGATGGCGCGTGGGTGGATGTCGACGTCGATCTGCGAGCGGTGCCGGGTGGCGTCGAGCCGGTCGCACACCCGGGCGGGCTGAGGCTGGCAGGGCGGACGGGCACGCCGGCGAGGTCGCTGGCGGCGACTCGGCAGGCGAAGCCGGTGGACCTCGTGACCTTGGGCGAGGGCGACCAGCAGATTCGGCTGCAGTGGAAGGGCGGCCTGCCGGAGCCGAAGCTTCACGGCACCCGCGCGAAGTACGTCAACGCGGTGCCGGGCGCGGACGTCGTCGTGGAGGCGACCCGCACGGGCTTCGAGCAGTTCGTGGAGATCAGGCAGCGTCCCGTGTCGGACGGCTACTCCTACACGCTGCCGCTGAAGGCCAAGGGCCTGAAGGTGAAGCAGTTGGCGGACGGCAGCGTGCTGTTCACCGACCGCAAGAACCGCAAGAAGGCTGTCATGCCCGCGCCAATGATGTGGGACGCGACCGTCGACAAGACGTCGGGTGAGCACACGCGTCGGGTACCGGTCGCGATGAAGGTCGTCGAGAAGGGCTCCGGAGTCGACCTGGTGGTCACGCCGGACGCTGACTTCCTCGCGGACCCGAAGACCAAGTACCCGGTCACGGTGGACCCCTCGACGTCGGCGCTGAGCAACGTCTTCGACACCTACGTGCAGCAGGGCGAGACGGTCGACCTGTCCACGGACACCGAACTGGACTGGGGCAACCCCGGCACCACCAACGGCGACGGCACGCCGCGCACGGCGCAGTCGTTCATCTCGTGGAACTCCACGCCCCTCCAGGACGCGCTGGTGACCAGCGCGAAGCTGAGCCTGTGGAACTTCCACTCGGGCAACCCCGACTGCAAGGCGTACCCGTGGGAGGTGTGGGCCTCCGGCGCCGCATCCACCTCCAGCCGCTGGGCCAACCGTCCGACGATGACGGCGAAGAAGGCGACCTCCACCGAGACCCGCGGCAACGCCGGCTGCTCCGCCCAGCCGGACGGCTGGATCAACGCCGACGTGACCACGCTGGTGCAGGAGTGGGCATCGGCGAAGGCCACCCGCGGGCACATGGGCCTGCGGGCGACGAGCGAGTCGGTGACAACGCAGTGGAAGCGGGTCAATTCCGCCAACGCAGCGTCCAACCCGCCCAAGCTGGTCGTGAACTACAACTTCCGGCCCAAGACGGGAACCAAGCAGGAGGCCGGCCCGCCGTTCTTCTCCTACAGCGGCTCCTACATGGTGAACACCACCACGCCGACGCTGCGCGACACGTTCGTCGACGCTGACGGCGACAAGGTCAACGGCACCTTCCAGATCTTCGACAACGCCACCAACACGCAGGTCGGCGACGTCATCGTCTCCAAGTACGTGGCCAGCGGCTCCGCGGCCTCGGTCACCGTTCCGGCAGGTGTGCTGACGAACGGCAAGACCTACAAGTTCCGCACCAGCCCTTACGACGGGACGCACTACAACAGCGGCTGGTCCGCGTGGAAAACCTTCACCGTCGACACCGCCGCACCTTCGTCTCCCGCCTCCATCACCTCCACCCACTACCCCACCGGGCAGTGGGTGAAGGGCGCAGGCCAGGCGGGCACCTTCACCGTCACCCCGCCGGCCTCGGACCACAACTGGCTTGAGTGGTCGCTGGACGGGGTGGCCTGGACCAAGGTTGCCACCGGCGGTGCGAGCACGGCCAAGAGCATCAGCATCACCCCACCGAAGGACGGCACGCACGCCCTGCAGGTCCGCTCGGTGGACAAGGCCGACAACAAGTCGGAGGCCAAGGAGTATGTCTTCCACGCCGGCCCGGGCGGCTTCCTCCAGCCGCTCGAAGGAGAGCGCACCGCGCGCCGCCTTCCGCTGGCGGTAGAAGCCGAGGCAGGCACGTTCGACCAGGTGTCGTTCTCCTGGCGCCGTTCGGAAGCCGATGCCTGGGCCAAGATTCCCGCCGCTGACGTCACCTCCGGCGGCGACGCTCTGGGCTCCTGGCCCGTGCCCCTGGTGAATGGAAAAAACGTTCCGCTGGTGTGGAACGCCACCAGCACCGTGGACCCGGACGGCACGATTCAGATCAAGGCCGACTTCACCGGACCCAATGACGCCTCGCGCAGTACCGACCCCCTGACCGTCGTCGTCGACAGCAATGCGGATGCCGCAGCGACGACCGAGGTCGGGCCCGGCTCCCTGAACCTGCTGACCGGCGACTATACGCTTTCCGGCGAGGACGCCTCCTTCTTCGGCATGAGCGTGACACGCAGCATCTCCTCACGCACACCGGGAGCCGGCGCCAAGCAGGAGGGCCAGGCCGCGATCTTCGGCGCCGAGTGGGTGTCCGGCACGGTGGCCGAGACGTCCCAGTCCGACTACACCTACCTCGAAAAGGTCTCGGACACGGCCCTGCGAGTGGTGACGCAAGACCAGGACAAGCTGAGCTTCACCGCGAACGCTGCAAAAACCGGCTGGATCCCGGAGCCGGGGGCCGAAGCCCTGACCCTCAAGGGCAGCTTCTCGGAATCGTTCACGCTGACCGACACCAGCGGCACCGTGACCACCTTCGCCAAGCCGACCGCGACCGCGACGACGTGGCAGGTGACGAGCTCCCTGCTCGGCGGCCTGACCAACACCGCCACCACGGTCTCCTCCGAAACCGTCGTGGTGGACGGCAAGACCCTGGCCCGCCCCAAGCGCATCATCGCCCCCACCTCGGCCGCCACCGCAGCCGCATGCGAGGCGAACCCGGCCACCAAGGGCTGCCGCGTCCTGGAGTTCGTCTATGCGACGTCCACCACGGCCACCGGCACGCAAAACGACGCGGACTTCGGCGACTTCATCGGCCAGGTGAAGCAAATCAGGCTGTGGGCCACCGCGCCCGGGGCAGCCGCCGCGACCGCGACCGCCGTCACCGCCTACCGCTATGACTCCGAGGGACGGCTGCGCCAGACCTGGGACCCCCGCATCGGCCAGCAGGCAGAGACGCAATACGCCTACCATGAAGGCCGGATCACCTGGCTCGACCCGGCCGGCCAGTTGCCGTACACGTTCACCTACGGCAACGCCGCCGGCGGCTCCGCCTCCGGCAGCGGCATGCTGCTCAACGTCTCCCAGCCGCGCCTGAAGCAGGGCACCGCCGACCAGATCGACGGCAACGCCGTCTCCACCGTGGTCTACGGTGTTCCCCTCAGCGGCGCCAAGGCGCCGAACGCCATGAACGCCGCAGCCATCGGCGCATGGGGCCAAAGCGACGCCCCCACGGACGCCACGGCCGTGTTCCCGCCGGACTCCGTGCCGGCCTCGAACTCGGGCACCGACCTGGACAGCGGCAACTACCAACGAGCGACGATCCATTACCTCAATGCCTCCGGCAGGCAGGTGAACACTGCAGAGCCCGGCGGGCACATCGCCACCGTCGAATACAACCACCTCGGCAGCGTCATCCGTGAACTGGCCGCGGGAAACCGGGAACTCGCACTCGGTGGCACGGCCGCGCACCGGGCGACCCTGACCGACCTGGGCATCGTCGCTCTGTCGTCGGCAGAGCGGGCTCACTTGTTGTCCTCCGCCCATCTCTACGACGAGTCCGGCACGCGCCTCGAAGAGACATTCGGCCCCATTCACCGCGTCGACCTGGCGGAGGACCTCAAGGACGGCACAACCGTCCTGGCCGAGGCCGGCTCCTCAGTCCCGGGACGCTCCTGGACGGTCCACGAGTACGACGAAGGCCGCCCGACCGACGGCACGGCCGTCGCGAAAAACCAGGTCACCATGACTATCACCGGCACTCGGGTCCGCGACTACTACTCGGTCATGGGCGACAAGCGGGTCACCGAAACCCAGTACGACTGGGCCAAGGGCCTGCCCACCCTCGTCATCGAGGACTCCGGAGGCCTGAACCTCACCACCACCACCGTCCACAATGCAGAAGGACGAGTAACGGACATCGTTCCCCCCGGAGGGAACGGCCAGGACGCGGCATCCAGAGTCACCGCCTACTGGAAGGCCACTGGCACCGGCTGGTGCGAAGGCCGCCCCGAGTGGGCCGGCCTGGAATGCTGGTCCGGCCCCGCAGGCACCATCACAGGCGGCGGCAGCAACCCGAGTGAAGTACTCGGCGCGACCACCGAGTACAACTACTGGGGCGACGTCGCCAAGCGGACGGAAGACGCCAACGGCACCACCCGCACCACCGTCGTCGACTACGACGACGCCGGGCGGCCCACCACGACCACAATCACGGGCGACCTGGGCACGCCAGTACCCGTCTCCACCGTCACCTACGACCCGGAATCCGGCCAGGCAGTGAAGACCAGCTCGCCCACCGGCGGCACGGTCACCAAGGCCTACGACGCCCTCGGCCGCCAGATCTCCTACACCGACGCCGACGGCGGCACCACCACCACCGAGTACGACCAGCTCAACCGAGTCGTCAAAGAAACCGACACCGTCCCGTCCACGGTGACGTACACCTACGACACCACGATCGACCCACGCGGCCTGCCGACCAAGATCAGCGACTCGGTCGCCGGCGACTTCCATGTGAAGTTCGACGCCGACGGGGCCGTCACCACAGAGCAGCTGCCCGGCGGCTACACCCTCAACGTCGACACCGATCCCTCCGGAGCGGTCACAAGCCGCGCCTACACCCGCGACAGCGACGGCGTCTCCGTCTACACCGACACCGTCGCCCGGTCCGCCCACGGCCAGGTGCTGCGCCATGCCGGATGGTCCGAGCAGAGCTACCGCTACGACGCGGCCGGACGGCTCAACACGGTCGACGACACCGTCGGCAACGTGTGCACCCGGCGTACCTACACCTTCGACAAGCGGGCGAACCGCACGTCACTGACCACCGCCACCGCCGCGCCCGGCGCAACTTGCCCGACCACGGGAGGAACGACCAAGACCCACACCTACGACAGCGGCGACCGCATCACGGACGCCGGCTACGCATACGACGCCCTTGGCCGGACTACCGCAGCACCCGGCCAGGGCACCATCAGCTACTACACCAACGATCTCGCCAGACAGCAGATCTCGGGCAACAAGCGTCAGACCTGGTCCCTCGACGCGCTCCACCGTTTCCGCGGTTGGACGCTCGACACCTCGGCCGACGGCAGTACCTGGACGCGCACCGCGACGAAGCTCAACCACTACGACAGCGACGGGGACAATCCCCGCTGGGTAGTGGAGGACACCGCCACGGGCCTGCTGACGAGGAACATCCGTTCTGCCAGCGGCGACTTGGCCGCGACCAGCACCAAGGCAGGCGACACCGTCCTGCAGTTGACTTCCGTCCACGGAGACGTCGCGCTCCAGCTTCCGCTCGACGCATCCAAGGCCCCCGTGGCATTCGACAGCGACGAGTACGGTCGCAGCAGGGCGGGACAAGGAGCGACCCGCTACGGCTGGCTGGGCAACCACCAGCGTTCGTCCGAGACGGTCGGCTCTCTGATGCTCATGGGCGTGCGCCTCTACAACCCGGACACCGGACGCTTCCTGTCCGTCGACCCGGTCTACGGTGGCAACGAGAACGCCTACGAGTACTGCGGCGGTGACCCCGTCGCTTGCACCGACACCACCGGAAAGCTGCGGGTGCGATGGTGGAAGCCCTGGTGGTCTCCCAAGTACTTCATCAGGCTGGACCTGAACAGGTCGGAGACCCGTTGGGTCGCGTTCGGCACGGGCAGTGCCGCCGGGTTCCTCAGCTGGGCCAAGGACATCAAGTGGATTCCGAAGAACTGGAAGCACGCGATCACGGCCGTGCGCGGGTACCTGTGGTACTTCACCGTGGTCGCCGGATACGCCGTGGCCCGCAATAAGTGCACTTCGGTGATCAGCGGAGCCCTCAGACTGGGAGGCAACGTATTCATCCCCATCCCACCCACGATCTGGACACGCCGATGCTGAACCAACGTCCCACCGACACGACCAAGCGCCGCCTCGCGCTGACCCTGGAGATAGCCGCTGCTACGACGCTGGGGGCTCTCGCCATCGCTCTTGGCGTCCAGCAGGAGACCGCGCTCGCCGTGGTCCTGGCAGTGGGATGCGCTTCCTTCCTCGTGGACGCAGCGCGACGTGTGCGAAGGGCCGGCAGGAACTGACGCCCGGTCCGCCGTGGCGCCCAGCTGCACTGGGCGTCCGGCCCCGACACGCCAACGTTGAGTGCAGCGTTGGCGTGTCGGTGTTCCGTTGGTCCCGCCGCTTCAGCGCGGCGGGGCCATCTGCGGTGGCGTGCACATCCGGCATCCGAACCGCACACCGGACCAGCCGCCGCGCCGGGGATCCGCCACAGCCCACCGGATGACCAGCCTCGGCGCGCAGCTGGCACGCCGCACCTGCCGACCAGGTTCTGCCGCCCGGCCGCGTGCAGCAGCACCTCGACATCGGCGCGCGCGCCGTCGCCCTCGTGCCCAGGCGCACGCGTGCGGCCCGTAGTGGACTGAAACCACCAGCACCTTGCCGACGACCGCCCCGCCGGAACACTCACCGGCGGGGCGTCGTCGTCCAGTCGCATGACGGCAACGGCGAACGATCAGAGAACCGGTCGCGCGGTGGCCGGTGAGGAGTTGTTCGAGAGCCAGGCCGTGGCCTTCGTGGTCACCGCTGCCACCGCCACCGTTCCTGGTCCCCGATCCGCTCCGCACGCTCGGGCGACTGCCCGTTGTGAACGACCACGAAGTGGGTGCACATGAAGGAGTACGCGGCCCTGTGCGGGCGGTAAGCGGGCCGCTTCCTGCACCACAACCCGGCGCCGGGCGGCGGCGCCCGTGACCCGGAGAAGGTCGCCGCCTCCGCGCACGCCATGAAGGCGGCCGGATTCATGGTCTTCGACGAACCTGTGGACCGTGGACGGCACGAATTCCGCGCAGTGCGCGGACTACGGCCGCCCGTACGGTCAGGCGCAGCAAGGGACAGCAGCGACGCGGCCGGCTTCGACATGTGGCCGGCCGCGGTCGTCCGTATGGAGAAGTGACGTTGCCCGGGTCATCCCCTGAACTGCCGATCGTGGTGCTCGACGCACTGATGCCCACGGCTCAACGCATGGTCGTCAACCGGCTAGACCCGTACTTCGCGGATCGTTTATTCGTGTGTTTGACTGGCCGGGGGTGTCCTGGGCCGGGGGCGTGGCGTTGGGTGGGGTGTGTCGATGACTTCCCGGTCCCCGCGGCCACGGTCTCAGCGTCAGCGCCTTGAAGTGGCGGTGACGTCCGAGGTGGAGAAGCGTCTGGGCGCTTTGCCTGTCGCTGCCGAGTTTCTGCGCCGTCTGGATGTCGCCGGAATCGTCGACGAGGTGTGTCCTGGTGGCGCGAGTGCGCTGGTGACGCACGGGCAGGTGATCGAGGCGTTGGTGGCCAACCGGCTGACGTCGCCCGCGCCGCTGGTGCGGGTGGAGGACTGGGCCAGGTGCTGGGCGGTGGAAGAGGTCTTCGGGATCGAGCCTGCTCTGCTCAATGATGCTCGTCTGGCCCGGGCACTGGATGCGATCGCTCCGCACTTGGAGCACATCGCGGGCACGGTCGGGGCGCGGGCTATCGGTGAGTTCGGGATCGATGTGGCGCGGATGCACTGGGACATGACCAGCATGTCCGTGCACGGGGCCTTCCCGGGTGAGGGTCAGAACGAGAACTTCCCCGTCATCGGCTACGGGCATCCCAAGGACCGGCGCTTCGATCTGAAGCAGTTTCAGGCCGGACTTGCGGTGTCGGCCGACGGCGGCATTCCGCTCCATGCCCGGGTCTTCGGCGGTGGTGCGGCCGAGGTCAGCCAGGTCGTCGGCGCGTTGAAGGACCTGCGGGCCATGGCCGGTGAGCGCGACTTCCTGATGGTCGCCGACTCCAAGCTGGTGTCCTACTCCAACATCCGTACCCTGCTGGCGGCCGGGGTTCAGTTCATCGCCCCGGCCGCCAAGGTCAAGGACGAGGTCTATGCCGCACTCGATCCGGCGCAGGCCATCATCGTGAACTGGACACCGGACCGGGAGGCGGGCAAACCCGCCGAGCGGCGCGAGACCTACCGCGTACTGGAGGACACCCACACCCTGACCGGGCCCCGCAAGAGCGATCCTCCGCTCACCGTGCGACGGATCCTGGTCCACTCCACCGCGAACGCCGCCGGCCAGCAGACCGCCCGGGACAAACGCCTGGCCAAGGCCGCAGAGGACCTGAACAAGCTCGGCGAACTCACTCTGTGGATCGGCAACGTCACCGACCCGCCCACCGTCCAGATCACCCGCGGCATCCAACTCCACCTCCTCGACCCCCTCGACACCGACATCGGACAAACCCGCTGGTCACAGACCTGTGACTGAGTGCTTCAGCTGGCCCGTGAGGCGAGAGTCGGCCCTCTATTGAGCACGGTTTCTGTCACTGCCGGCGGCGGCGTATGGCAACCGGCGCGCCGCACAGGCCAGCGCCACAGCCATCACAGTTATCAGAGGGTGGTATGCGATTTGATGGGTGATTTGTCGTCACCTGAACGTGTGGGGCTGCGGCATCCCGGCCGGTCGGCGGGCTCGGGCGTGCTGGGCTGAGGACCGTGAGTGAGCGCAAATCCTACAAGACTGACCTGTCCGACGAGCAGTGGGCGCTGATCGAGCCGGTGATCGCCGCGTGGAAGGCCGCACACCGCTCGGTCAGCGGCCACCAGGGCCGGTACGAGATGCGGGAGATCGTCAACGCGCTCCTCTACCAGGGCCGCACCGGCTGCCAGTGGGACCTGCTTCCGCACGACCTGCCGCCGCGCGGCGCGGTGATGTACTACTTCGCCAAGTGGCGCGACGATGGCTCCGATCAGACCATTCACGACCTGCTGCGCTGGCAGGTGCGGGAGAAGGCGCGGCGGAGGGCGGACCCGAGCCTGGTGGTGCTCGACATTCAGAGCGTGCACGCCGCGGCGGGGGTTCCCGCGCAGTCGACAGGGCGTGATGCGGCAAGAAAAGTACCGGGCCGCAAGCGCGGCGTGGCCGTTGACGTCCTGGGGCTGGTGATCGCGGTGGTGGTGCTCGCCGCGTCCGTGCACGACACCGCCGCCGGTATCGCGCTGCTGGACAAGGTCGCCGCCGACACCGACACCGTGGAGAAGGCGCTGGTCGACCAGGGCTTCAAGAACGCCGTCGTCGTGCACGGCCAAACGGTGGGCATCGAGGTGCAGATCGTCGAGCGCAACCCGGCCCAGACCGGGTTCGTGCCGATCCCCGAACGGTGGATCGTGGAGCGCGCCTATGGGATCTTGATGCTGCACCGCAGGCTGGTGCGTGACTACGAGCACCTGCCACGTAGTTCGGAGTCGCGGGTGAACTGGGCGATGACCGCGGTGATACTGCGCCGGCTGACCGGGGCCACCGCTGCGGCCTGGCTCAGGGCATGACCGGCGGGGAGCTGACCCTCGGGGCGTTACTGACGCGGCTTCAGGAGCGGGAGGGGGAGATCGCTGCACAGGCCGAGGCGACGAGGGAGCAGATCGCGCAGCTGACCGCATGGCTGGACGAGCTCGGCCGGGCCGCCGAGGATGTCCGGATCACCCGCAAGACGCTGCTGGAGCTGCCCGATCCGCAGCCGCTTGCACTGCCGGCCCCGAAGCTGCCGGACCATCCGGCCTACCAGCAGATCATGGCGGTGTTCGCCGCGGCCGACGCGCCCCTGCGGGCGCGGCAGGTGTGCGAGGCGATGGATCTGGAGATCGCGCCCAACAACATCAACAACACCCGCCTGAAGCTCAAGCGGCTGACCGAGCGCGGAATCCTGGTCGAGACCGAGCAGGGCTTGTTCACTCAGCCGCGGCCGTAGCCGCCCGGCGGTCTGCGACTTGCCCAAACCCGTGGGGCCACTCCCCTGAGCGAGGTGGTCAAGGGCAGTGGTTGCACGCGCCCGGGACCCCTCCCGACGACGCTTCGGCACCATACGCGCATGGAAACCGTGCAGAGCACCGTGCCGGAGTACGCCCCGAACGAACTGAATGCCCTCGTCGGCGAGCTTTTCCCCGTCATCTGCGGGCAACGGCCGCGGCGAAGCGACGACTTCCTCTTCGATCCTGCGACTCTCTTAGGATCGACCCGGCACTACTACGTCGAGTACCTGAGATGGCTGGGCCTGGACGAGGAGGTCCTGCCGCCGGAACGGATCCTCATCCATGCCGGGCTCCCGGAACCGGGGCGGCTCGAGCGCAGGACGCCGCAGGGGCAGGAGGGGCGCTTCTCGCTGTACCTCGACAACGGTCTGTACCGCTCGCTCGACGCGGTGAAGATGGTGCTCGCGCACGAGCTCACCCACTTGTACCTGGTACGCCACGGCCACCAGAAGCTGCGCGACGCTGGAACGACCACTACGGCCCCGGCACCCGCCGTCAGCCGCCTCTCGGACCGGGAGGAGATCCGCACCGAAGTCGCCTCCATCCTGCTGGGCTTTGGCAGGCTCGTACTGAACGGCGTGTGCGACTACACACGGCTGCACGCCGAGGACGGCATCACCGGGCAGCTCGGCTACCTGACGATCCCGGAGTTCGTACACGTCTACCGCCGGGTGAACGAGCTGGTCGGCGTGGGCCTGGAATCAGCCGCACACGGCCTCAACGGCCCCGCCCGACAGACACTGACCGCCATGCGGTGAAGCGCACTACCGAGGGGCACAGCCGCGAGCCACCCCTCTCCGCATACCGTCTTCGTGGCTCCCGCAACGGGCCCCCGGCTTCTGGAGCTGGCATGACTGGCCCCGTGTCGAAGGCATGGCCTGGGATGTGAGCAGACATCCTTTTCGCGGTGGCACCTTCTACGACCCTCACCTCGCCCACACAGGTTGACGAAATCCATAGGGGCGGGCACCCCCCGACCAGTTTGCCTACCCCAGCCGACAAGGCAATACGGACATCAACTCACATATCGCCCACTCAGAGGCAGGTGCAACGCCCCAGTGCTGGGCGCGGGCACACTACGCACATGCAGCTCCCCGCCGAAGCCGTAGCCACCGCTGTGTTGCTGGAGGTCGTAAGGATCTCCGAACTCCCGACAAAGCGGGGCGCCCCGTATCCCGGCAGGGCGGGCGCCCACTGGATCGGGAGCGAGGCAGCCGACGCCCTGGCCTTGATCGAGAGCTTGCCCGCCAGCGAGCAGCACCGCTGCGGCTTCTCGCCGGGCTGGAGCATCCGGGCGTACGCCGACCCTCTCGACCTGGCGCTGTTCGAGGCGGCGTTCTGCTTCAGCTGCCATGAAGTCCGCATGCATGGAACCGCCGTGCCACCCGCACTGGCCACGCAGTATTTCGACGCGGGCGCCCCGCAGGCGCACGCCCTCCTCGCCCTCTTCCGCGAGGCAGCCCCGTAGCCGGTCGGCCCCGGTCACAAGACCTGAAACGGTGACCTGCGAAGTCCGGGGCCAGATTCCATGGTCTGGGAGGTGGAGAGCCATCGGGGCCACTACGCCGTGAAGCTCGGCTACCCAATCGAGGCCACGGCCGACTGGCCCGCTCAACCCTGGACCGCTTGGGCACCCGCGCGCGAGGGGGCAGTGCTGGATCGCCTCGGCTTCGATGACTTCGCGTACGGCGAGTGGGAGCGCGGAACGTGAAACTGCCAGCCGTGGCACGAGGGTTTGGACCTGTACCGACTGTGGGAGGAGCCGTCCCGTGCGGCGGACTCGTCCATCGAACCCCACCCCAGCGTCGCGCTGGGCTGCGTCGAGGCCCTTGCCGAACTCCATACCAAAGGCTGGACTCACGGCGACGTGCAGCCCGCCCATTTCATCATCGGACCGGAGCGAACACATCTCATCGACCTCTCCCTCGCCCGAGGCGGGCACGTACCCGAGAGGTACGACTTCCCGTTCCGCGGCTGCCTCCTCCACTACGAGGCTCCCGAGATCGCGTGCAGCGTGCTCGCGACCGAAGAGGCCGACCCCACGCAGCAGGCCGACATCTACGCCCTGGGGGCATCCCTGTTCATCTCCTCCATCGGGTGGCGCGCAGTGGAGTATCCGGACGACGCGCCGTGCCCCGTCCGGAGAGAAGCGGTGGCGAACGGCAAGCGCCGGCCCGTGAAGGCTCCCGGTCCGCTCGGCGAGCTGAGTAACCGATGCTCAGCCACGCCCCTTCTTATGCCACCTTGATGACAACCTTCCCCGAGGCGTGCCCGTTCTCGACGGTGGCGAGGGCGGCCGGGGCGTCGGCAAGCGGATGGACCGCGGTGATCAAGGGTGCGAGGAGTCCGTCGAGGGCCAGCCGGGCCGACCGCTCCAGGTTCTCGCGGTCGACGCGACGCTCGACGAAACGCCCACCGAGATCGGACACAGACATGTCGCCCACGGCGATGACGTTGCGGGGATCACGGGCCAGCGGAGCGACCGTCCGCAGCGAGGTGCCTCCGGCCAGGTCGACGATCCCGTCGAAGCCGTCCGGAACCAGCTCGCGTGCCGCGGCGGCGACGTCCTCGGCGGTGTAGTCGATGAACCGCACCCCTATGGCCTCGGCGTGCTCGCGTTTGGCGGTACTCCCGGTGCCGATCACACGCAGCTCGCGCCCGATGGCCAGCCGGGCGACGGCGAGGCCGACCCCGCCCCCGACCCCGTTGACCAGGACTGTGGCACCGGCCTGGAGACCGAGCTGGTCGAGCACGTCCACCGCGGTTGTCCCGGCCACTGGCAGCGTTGCCGCCACGGTCGCGGACAGACCCTCCGGTATGCGCGCGGTGTTCGGCGCGGACAGCACCGTCGTCTCGGCGTAGGTGCCGCCACCGGTGAGCGCGAAGCCGAAGACCGCGTCACCCACCTCGAGCCCGTTGACGTCCTCGCCCAGGGCGAGAACGGTTCCTGCTGCCTCCATGCCCAGCACGCGGGGAAACGGACGCCCGCCGTCGAGTCCGTCGACCAGACCCGAGCGCAGAAGGTGGTCGAGGGGATTCACGCCGGCGACGTCGACCTGGATCAGCACCTCACCGCGACCGGGGAGGGGGTCGGGACGATCGAAGAACTCCTGCACCTCGGGTCCGCCATATCTGCCGAAACCCCACGCCTGCCCCATTTTCCGCCGCCTCTCGTATGACCGACCCGGTGATTCCGGGCCTTGTCGCCATCCTCACTTCTGACATTGATGTGAGGGGCAACCGGCTGAGACGCAGATCACAGGATTAGGTCGACTGCGCCACCGGTTCCGGGGCCGTGGAGAGCTCCGCCCGGTGTCGGCTGTTGGCCTTGATCAGCACGTCGAGTGCATTCCGGGTCTCGATCAGGTGCGCGATGTCGGCGTCGATCCGGTCGCGCTCGCGCATCATCGCCGTGAACGTCTCCTCGGCGACACCCAGGTCATCCGGGACGTCCACACACGGCAGCACAGTCGCGATCACCCTGCTGGACATACCTGCGTCGAACAGCTGTCGGATGAGCATCACGCGCTGGACCGCGGCATCGGAATAGTGACGCTGCCCCGAGTCGGAGCGCGAGCTGGTCAGCAGGCCCTGCTCTTCGTAGTACCGCAGTGAGCGCGGACTCACGCCCGTGCGCTTGGACAACTCGCCTATCCGCATCCCTGAGAGCCTACGCCCGCCTGCTCAAGGTTCGGACCGCCAGGCGAGGCGTGGACGCTCGCGGACACCCCCACGGCCGCAGGGTTGTCCACCCGCTCTCACGACTGAGCACACGCGTGGCAAAGGCGTAGCAGTGATCGTGTGGCATGAGCTGGTTGTCGGGCCGCGGCTGCATGTTCAGCCGGATCTCAAAGCTGCGGTCGGGCGCCTGGCACAGCGAGAGCCTGTTCAGCAGCAGCGTGACACGGCTGGCCGCCAAGCGCTGCGGGGCGCGGGGGATCTCGCGGACGAAGCGAGTCAGCAGGGTCCGGTCTTCGGCGAGACGGTTGAGCAGAAGCCGACTTTCGTGGTGCATAGCCCGCAGGGAAGGCGATGCGAGAGACGGTACGTCGTCGAGCCAGGTTGCGGGGCCGTTCACCACTGCCTTCCACCCGTAATCGAGGCGACTGCGCCTTCCATGGCGCAGCGCGCCTGTCCGCGCGGCGCGGGAGGCGTCGACTGCCATGACACACCGTCATGGAGGTGACGCAGCCGCTCAGCCACGAGATCGATCACGGCCGAACCGGACTCCTTCACGGCTTGCTGCGCCTTCTTGCGAGCGGCCGGGTCGCGGTAGTGCCCGAGGTGCATGCCGCACGAAACGACGCCGATGGATACCTGGTACGCCAAGACGAGCAGCAGGCGCATCGCCCGCAGCGATCTGGCCCGCTAAGCGGCCGGGACGTCGGCCATTGCGCGCACCCGATGCTACGCATCCGGTGCAGTGGTGCGCACCGACAGAGGCCGACACCGGCGTCGCGTTGGCCGCCAAGCGAGCGCCGGCGCACGGGCCCCGCTGCGGTTACCGCGACATGTGCACCGCGTTCATCCGGCGGGCATGACGTCGCGGTGCTGCGCCTGACTGACACGGCTCCAAGTGGCCGCGGTCAAGGTGGGTCGGGCTTGCTGGCGCAAATTGCCTGTCCGGAAGTTACTCAACAGTTTCTCATCAGTCCACTCATCGTCGCCTTCTCGCTAGTGGGAATTCATCTCTCCGCTCTTGGCCACCCCTAGTTTGACGTGGCCACAGCAAGATCATGACCGGGTTGGGCTGGACGGGGGAGGGCCGGGATGTTTCGTCGTGCGCGCATGCGCCGGAGGACGGGAAGATCCGTCGCGACGGTCGCGATCGGTGCGGCAATCGGGGTGACGGTCGGCCTGCTGCCGTTCGGTGAGCCCTTGGCGCGGGCTGCGGGGCCGTCCGAGGCGCCGACCGCCCAGCCTGCCGCGGTGGCCGGTGAGAGCGGCGACCCGGCCGTCGCAGCCACGGAGGAGGAGGCGGCCGCCCGGGCCGGACGTCTGGGGCGGAACGTCGAGGTGGTCTCGCTGCGCGGCGAGTCCAGCGAGGTGTACGCCACCCCCAACGGCGATCTGGAAGCCCGTGAGTACCTGCGCCCGGTGCACACCCGTGTCGACGGGCGCTGGCAGGCAATCGACACCGAGCTGGTGCCCGTGACCGAAGGCCCCGGCAAGGGCATGGTCGCGCCGAAGGCGGCCTCGGTGGGGCTGGCGTTCTCCGGCGGCGGGGAAGGGCCGCTCGTCCGGCTGGAGCAGGCGGGGCGAAGCCTTGCACTGTCGTGGCCGGGCGAGGTGCCGGCGCCGGCGCTGAACGGCGACACCGCCACCTACCCCGACATCCTCCCGGACGTCGACCTGCGGCTCGCGGCCCGGCCCGAGGGCTTCACCCAGCTCCTCGTCGTCAAGTCGGCGCAGGCCGCCGGAAGCGAGCAGCTCAAGCAACTGCGACTGCAGCTCGGTACTCAGCTCCTGCTCACCCGGGAGACCTCCGACGGCGGCCTGGAGGCGGTGGACACGGGCGCGGGCGGTGTCGTCTTCGAGGCGCCCCGGCCCGTGATGTGGGACTCCAGCACCGAGAATGTGGGAGAACAGGGCGGTACGGAGACATCGAGGGCGTCCGCCTCGGACGCCTCGACCGTGCGGCCGGCCTCGCTGCCGGTGCAGGGCACCCAGACCGAGCCGAGCGCCGGTGACTCCGGGCACGTCGCCCCGGTCGGCGTCGACGTGGTCTCCGGCGGCGGCGAGCTGGTGCTCACCCCCGACCCTGAGCTGCTCACCGGCGACGGGACGGTCTACCCGGTCTTCATCGACCCGCAGTGGTACACGCCCCGGGCCACCGCCTGGACGATGGCGTCCCGGTACTGGGCGAGTTCGCCGCAGTGGAAGTTCAACGGCGACTCCGACGCGGGCCTCGGCTACTGCGGCTGGAACTACTGCAACCCGTACGACGTGAAGCGCCTCTTCTACCAGTTCCCGACAACCAGGTTCGCGGGCCGCAGCATCCTGTCCGCGGAGTTCGTCGTCCGCGAGACGCACGCCGCCTCCTGCCAGGCGCGAGAGGTGCAGATCTGGCGCACCAAGGGCATCAACTCCTCCACCACCTGGAACAGCCAGAACGCCTCCGGGTTCTGGGCCGACCACCTGCAGACCCGCAGCTTCGCCCACGGCTACGACGGATGCGCCTCGGCCGACGCCGAATTCGACGTGAAGTCCGCGGTGGCCCAGGCGGCGCAGAACAAGTGGTCCAACATCACCTTCGGCCTGCGCGCCACCAGCGAGGACGACCGCTACACGTGGAAGCGGTTCTCCGACGCCGCCTACCTGCGGGTCCAGTACAACCGCCCACCGCCGCGGATCAGCACCGCCAAGCTCACCATGGACCCGGGCGGCCCTTGCGTTCCCAGTTCCTCCGCTGCACGGGTGAGATCACGGGTGACCGTGCGGGCCAGCGTCGTGACCGACCCGGACAACGATCGCATCCAGGTGCAGTTCCGGGCGCTGTGGAACAGTGGCGACGGTTTCAAGCAGCACTGGATCTCGGGAAAGAGCACCGCCAAGGAATCGGGTTCGGACTTCTCGATCCAACTGCCCACGACCGTCCCGGAAAACAAGCTGGTCGGCTGGCAGGCTCGAGCCTGGGACGGCGGCCAGTGGTCTCCGTGGAGCTCGGAGAACGCGCACAGCTGCCACTTCGTCTACGACACATCCCTGCCCATCGGCCCCGCCATCAGCTCCGCGCAGTACCCGCGCTCCGACGACGCGGACCCGAACGACCCCTGGTGGGACGGTGTCGGCCGGTACGGCACCTTCACCGTTGACTCCACCTCCGCCGACGTCACCAAGTACTGGGTCGGCGTCAACGGACAGCACAGCAGCGCCCGTACCCTGGCCACCACGGGCGGCGATGCCAAGTCGCTGAAGATCATGCCGACGAAGACCGGCGTCAACTACGTCACCGCCAAGGCCTTCGACGCCGCCGGCAACGCCTCCGAAACCCGCACCTACTACTTCCGCGTCCGCTCCGGCCAGCCCGACCGGCTGTCCTGGCAGCTGGACGAGGGTGCCGGCGCGACGCAGGTCACAGGTGAGGGCGGCGGGTGGCCCGCCTCCCTCTACGGGGGCCTTCCACCAGGCGGCGAGGGCCTCCAGGGCAACGGTCTGACGCTGGACGGCGTCGACGACTACGCCGCCACCGACTCCCCGGTCCTCAACACGGGCAAGAGCTTCTCGGTGTCGGTGTGGGCGAAGCTGCCCAGCGACCACGACTCCACACCGCAGGTCGCCGTCTCCCAGTCGGGCGTTCACCTCAGCGGGTTCGAGGTTCTCTACTCTCCCGCCCTGGGGGGCTGGGCCTTCCTGCGTCACTCCGAGGACACATCCTCGGGTGCGTCGGTCACCCGGGCGCTCCAGCCCGCCTGTCCGGCAGGCGACACCGCGTGCGTGGACGCCCGCCACAACAGGTGGACCCATCTCGTCGGCGTCTTCGACAACGGCGGCAAGGCGATGAAGCTGTACGTGGACGGCAAGCTTGTCGCGACCAGCGCCTTCACCGGTCCCTGGGACGCACGGGGCCGCACCATCCTGGGCGCCGCCACCCACCACGGCGTCATGGACGACCACTTCCGCGGCTCCCTGGACGAGCTGCAGCTGTTCGACTACCAGCTCACCGACAGCCAGGTGACTTGGCTGCACAGTAGGCAGCCGGTGGACTCCAACCGTCCCGCGAAACTGATGTTCCCGCTCGACGAGGACTCCAACGCCGTGACGTTGACCGGTCGCGCCCAGCAGGTCGCCGCCCAGCTCAAGGGCGGAGCGGTCAGCGGCGCCGCCGGAGTGGACGGGCGCGCCCTCCAGTTCGACGGTGTCGACGATTACGCCACCACCGGCCGCCCAATCATGGACACGTACCAGAGTTTCGCGGTCTCGGCCTGGGTGAAGCTTCCCAAGACCAAGACGGGGGCGATGACAGCCGTCGCCCAGAGCAGTTCCGTCAACCCGGGCTTCGAGCTGTACCACTCAACGGCGCTGGGCGGCTGGGTGTTCATGCGGGAACAGAGCAACACGAGCGGCTCCACCGTGGTCCGTGCCACCCAGACCGCGTGCCCGGCCGACACCAACTGCTCAGCCGCGCGGCACGGCGAGTGGAACCACGTCGTCGGGGTCTATGACATCGACACCGAACAGATGCGGCTGTACGTCAACGCCAAGCTGGAGGCCACCGCGGCCTTCACCACCCCCTGGCTGGCCACCGGCGAGGTCACCCTGGGCGGCACCAGCAAGGGGGGCACCCTGGGCAGCGTCCTCAAGGGCGAGATGGACGCGGTCCGGCTGTACGACCGGGCCGTCTCCGCCGACGAGGTGCGCCAGCTGTTCAAGCAGCACCCCGTGGTCAAGAGCCGCTGGAAGTTCGAGACGGCGTCCACCTCGACGACCCCGGTCACCCCGGACGCCGGCCCTGCCGGTGCAGGCATGAGTCTGCACAACGGCGCAAAGCTCGGGGACGCCTGGGCGGTGGACGGCAGCCTCGTCCTCGACGGCGTCAACGACTACGCCGCAACCGCCGCCGCCGGCACAGTGCCGGTCGATACCAGCGCCAGCTTCACCGTCAGCGCCTTCGCCCGGACGGCGGGTATCCCGACTGGGGAGGTGGCCCTGCTCAGTGCACCCGGCACCAACAAGGACGCCCTCTCGGTGCGCTACGTGCCTCCCACGACGCCCGGGGCGGACGGGGGACGCTGGCGGATCACCACCAGCGACGCAGACAGTTCCGACGCCGAATCAACACAGGTGCAAAACGGGCGATTCTACTCGCCCGAGGAGGCGACCCACCTGGCGCTCGTCTACGACGGCTTCGCCCGCGAGCTGCGGCTGTACGTCAACGGTGAGCTGGAAACCGTTGGCTGCCAGGACACCGACGACGACGGCACGCCCGACAACCCCGACTGCGCCGACGACGTTTCGGATGCCGAGAACGTCGTGACGTTCAAGGCCGTCCAGTCGCTTCAACTCGGCCGCGACCGGGGCGGGGCTTACTTCCCCGGTTCCCTTTCGGACGTCTGGGCCTTCCAGGGAGCCCTGGAAGAGGCGCAGATCCAGTTCCTCGAGACGTACCAGGCAGGGCAGGAGACCGCTGTCCCGGGCAACGGCTGACCCGCCCCCGTCCTGTTCGCTCATCATCCGTATCCGCACCTGTGCTTTGCCCCGACCGCCCCGCACCACGAAGGACGAGGATGAACGGTAGTCCGCGGACGCGAGTCCGTGCCCTGCGCCGCCGAGTCGCCCTGGCTTCGGCCACGGTCATGATCGGCACCCTGCTCCAGGCCGTGGCCCAGCCCGCGTCCGTCGCGGCCGACCGCGGCGCCGGCCGGCCCGACCTGCCCGCGTCGGAGAAGCCGGTCGCCGTCTCTCCGGTCAAGACCGTCCCGCGCACGGTGACGAAGGGGCCGCGGACTCCCGTGACGCCGCCGCGTGCCGCGTGGCCGAAGCCGGGCGCGGCGACCGTCGATCCGCCGGCGGGCTCCTCGGCCGTGGTCCGGGCGAAAGGGCTGCCGCTGTCCGTGGGCGGCAAGCAGGCGCCCGAGCGAGTGCGAGCCCGTGTGCTCGACCGCGCGGCCGCCGACCGGGCGGGCGCGGACGGTCCGCTGTTCACCCTGGAGGCGGCCGGGACGGCCACCGCCGTGAAGAAAAAGTCCACGGTTCGTGCGCGTCTCGACTACTCCTCCTTCGCCGGTGCGTTCGGCGGCGGCTACGCGGACCGGCTGCGACTGGTCGAGTTGCCGGCGTGTGCGCTGGCCACGCCGAAGAAGGCCCCCTGCCGCGACGCGAAACCCGTCGAGGCGGTCAATGACGCCGAGACGCAGACGCTCACGGCGCCGAAGGTCGCCCTCAAGTCCTCCGGCGCCACCGTCCTCGCGGCCGTCGCCGACGACGCGAGCATGGGCGGCGACTACAAGGCCACCCCGCTGTCGGCGTCCGCGCAGTGGAGCACCAGCCTGAACACCGGCGACTTCTCCTGGTCGTACGCGATGAACACGCCCGACGTACCGGGCGGGCTGCGGCCGAGCGTCGGGATGTCGTACTCCTCGGGGTCGATCGACGGCCGCTCCGGCAACAGCAACAACCAGGGCTCCTGGGTGGGCGACGGCTTCGACCTGTGGCCGGGGTCCATCGAGCGGCGCTACAAGTCCTGCTCCGACGACGGGGTGGAGCACGCCAACGGCGGCAAGCCGGGCGACCTGTGCTGGGCCTACGACAACGCGTTCATCTCCTTCAACGGCAAGGGCGGCGAACTGGTGCCGACGGGCACCGACACCTTCCGGCTGCGCCAGGACGACGGAACAAAGATCCAGCGCTACTACGGCACTTCGACCACCGCACGGGGCAACGGCGCCCGCAACGACGAGTACTGGAAGGTCACCACTCCCGACGGAGTCGTCTACTACTTCGGGTACAACCGGCTGCCCGGCTGGGCGGACGGCAAGGAGACCACCGACTCGACCTGGACCGCCCCGGTCTTCGGCGACGACGCGAACGAGCCCTGCCACGCCGCCGCATTTGCGGACTCCTGGTGCCAGCAGGGCTGGCGCTGGAACCTGGACTACGTCGTCGACCCGCACGGCAACGCGATCGCGTACTACTACGACAAGGAGTGGAACTCCTACGGCCGCAATCTCGACGAGAACCTCAACACGCGCTACGTGCGCGGTGGTTCGCTCGACCGGATCGAGTACGGGCTGCGCTCCTCGACCATGTACTCGGCGCAGGCCCTGGCGAAGGTCGACTTCACCAGCAGCGAGCGCTGCCTGCCGAACGCGAGCACGACCTGCACAGACATCGGCGCCGACGCCTTCTACTGGTACGACACCCCGTGGGACCTGAACTGCGAGTCGGGCGCGGTCTGTGACGAGGGCCGGCTCGCCCCGGTGTTCTTCACCCGCAAACGCCTCACCTCCGTCGCGACGCAGGTGCTGAAGTCCGGCGCCTACGCGAACGTCGACTCCTGGAAGCTCGTCCACCGCTGGGGCATGGCGGACACCGACTACCAACTGCTGCTGGACTCCGTGCAGCGCACCGGCCACACCGCCACCACGCCGATCACCCTGCCGAAGACCACGTTCGGCTACGCCCAGCTCGCCAACCGGCTCGACCGCACCGGCGACGGCTTCGCCCCGTTCGTCAAGGAGCGCCTGGCCACGGTCGCCGACGAGGCGGGCGGCCAGATCGACGTCGGCTACTCGGCGCCGGCGTGCGACGCGAGCGCCCTGCCCACCCCGCAGACCAACACCACCCGCTGCTTCCCGCAGTACATAGGCGGCAGCGCCACCGACGATCCGGACCTGCACTGGTTCAACAAGTACGTCACCTCCACCGTCACCCTCACCGACCGCACCGGCGGCGCCCCCGACCAGGTGACCATGTACGACTACCTGGACGGTGCGGCCTGGCACTACGACGACGATGACGGGCTGACCAAGGAGAAGGAGAAGACCTGGTCGCAGTGGCGAGGTTACGGGCACGTCCGGGTCAGGACCGGCGGTCAGGGAGGCGCGGCGGCCATGAAGTCGCAGGCCGACACCTACTTCCTGCGCGGCATGCACGGCGACCGCCTCGCACCCAGCGGCGGCACCAAGTCCGTCAGCGTCTCCCTCGGCACGGGCGAGGGCGACCCGATCACCGACCACGAGTCGGCGGCCGGGTTCGCGTACAAGTCCGTGCAGTACTCCGGCCCGGGCGGTCGGGTGCTGGGCAAGACTGTGAACCGGCCCTGGCACCACGAGACCGCGAAGAAGGTTCGCTCCTGGGGCACGGTGACCGCCAACTTCACCGGGACGGCCGAGACCCGCACCTGGACCTCGCTGGATGACGGCGCGGGCACGCGGTGGCGCACCACCACGACGGCCAACTCCTTCGACACCGTCGCCGGCCGCATCACCCAGACCGACGACCGCGGCGACGACGCCACCACCGCCGACGACAAGTGCACCCGCACCTTCTACCCGGCCTCCGGCGTCATTCTCGGCCTGCCCTCGAGAGCGGAGACGGTCGCCAAGAACTGTGCCACCACGCCCGACCGCACCAAGGACGTCATCTCCGACCTGCGCACCGCCTACGACGGCTTGGCCTACAACGCCACGCCGACCAAGGGCGATGCCACGGCCACCGCTGTGCTCACGTCTCACAACGGCACCACGGCCACGTACACGGAGAGCGGCGCCACCTACGACACGTACGGCCGCAAGCTGACCACCACGGACCTCACCGGCACGGTCACCGTCGCCTCCGGCACCCTGACCCGCACCGCGCGAACCGACGGCCGTACCACCACGACCGCCTACACGCAGGCCACCGGCTTCCCCGACTCGGTGAAGGTCACCACGCCTCCGGTGACGCCCGATGACAGCACCACCTCGCAGTCCACCACGGTGACCAACGACCCGGCGCGCGGCGTGCCGCTGACCGAGACCGACACCAACGGCAAGATCACCAACTTCGCCTACGACGCGCTCGGCCGCAAGACGAAAGTCTGGCTCGCCGACCGCTACACGAGCGACACCCCGACCTACCAGTACACCTACAAGGTAACCGACGGCGCTCCGATCGCCGTCGGCACGAAGATCATCGGCAACAACGGCGCGCAGATCACCTCGTACGTCCTCTACGACGGCTTCCTGCGACCCCGCCAGACCCAGGACTCCGGCCCCGACGGCGGACGTCTGCTCAGCGACACGTTCTACGACGAACGCGGCCTGACGGCCAAGGAGTTCCCGCCCTACTACGCCACCGCCGCGCCCTCCACGACCCTGGTCACGCCGCAGGACGCGCTCGGCGTGGAGACCCAGAACCGATACTCCTACGACGGTCTCGGCCGGCAGACGGAGCACCGGCAGATCTTCGGCAACGGCGACGGCGGCCAGATCCTGAACACCACCCGCACGATCCACGGCGGCGACCGCACCACGGTCATCCCACCGGTCGGCGGCACCGCCGTCACCACCCTGGCCGACGCCCGAGGCCACACCACCGAACTGCGCCAGCACCACCAGCGCGCCGCCGAAGCCTCGTACGACACCACCAAGTACGGCTTCGACGCCGCCGGAAACGTGTCCAAGGTGACCGACCCGGCGGGCAACGAATGGTCCTACGACTACGACCTGCTCGGCCGGATGAAGCTGTCCAAGGACCCCGACAAGGGCACCGTCACGTTCGACTACGACGACCGCGGCCAGCTGAAGTCCACGACGGACGCCCGCAACACCCTCGCGTACGTCTACGACGGTCTGGGCCGCAAGACCGAGCTGCGTTCCGGCTCCGCGACCGGCCCGCTGCGCGCGAAGTGGACCTACGACACCATCACCGGCGCCAAGGGCCACCTCGCCGAGTCCACCCGCTACGGCGACGACGGCCTGGCCTACACCTCCAAGGTCGTCGCCTACGACCGGCTCTACCGGCCGACGCGCACCTCGGTGACCATCCCGTCGTCCACGGCCAACACAGGCTTGGCCGGCACCTACCTGTCGATCACCACCTACAAGGAGTCCGGCCTGGTCAGCGCCGTGGGCCTGCCCAAGGCCGGCGCCCTGCCCGCGACGTCGGTGGCCTACGGATACGAGGACGACACGCTGCGGCCCGTCGCACTGGACGGCTCAGCCGGGCTCAAGGCGACCACGTCGTACAGCCTGACCGGCAAGCCGCTGCAGTACGAGCTGTCCAACGCGGGCGGCCGGAAGGCGTGGGTCACCAACGAGTATGAGCCGGGCACCCAGCGTCTTTCGTACACCCGCGTCGACCGCGAGGGCGTCGCAGGCATCGACCAGGCGTCCAGGTTCCGTTACGACGAGGCGGGCAACGTCCTGTCCGTCTCGGACACCTCCCGCTCGGGCACGGACGCCCAGTGCTTCACCTACGACTACCTGCGCCGGCTGAAGGAGGCGTGGACCCAGAACACCACGACCTGCGCGGCAACGCCCACCGCGTCGGTGCTCGGTGGCCCAGCCCCGTACTGGACCTCCTACGGCTACGACAAGATCGGCAACCGCAGCACGGAGGTCCAGCACGACACCACCGGTGACACCACGAAGGACGTCACCAGCGAGTACGCCTACCCGACGCCGGGGGCGACCGCGGTCCGCCCGCACGGTCTGAAGACCGTCACCCGCAGCGGGCCCGGCGTCACCTCCGGCGACTCCTACACCTACGACGCCACCGGCAACACCGACACCCGCACGCTGGGCGACGGCACGACCCAGGACCTCGACTGGGACGCCGAGGGACGGCTGACCAAGGTCACCGAGCCGGTGGAGGGCGGCTCGCCCAAGGTCACGGAGTACGTGTACGACTCCGAGGGCAACCGCCTGATCGCCCGGACCCCGACCGAGACGACCCTCTACCTCGGCGGCACGGAGATCACGGTCGCCAAGGGCAGCACCACGCCGAAGGGCACCCGGTACATCGACCTCGGCGGCGGGCACACGGCCGTCCAGACCGACAACGGCAAGGTCTCCTTCACCACCGCCGACCACCACGGCACGGCGCTGCTCGCCATCGACGCGGCGACGCAGACGCTGAGCCAGCGTCGCACACTGCCCTTCGGCGGCCTCCGTGGCGAGAAGCCGGCCAACTGGCCCGGTACCAAGGGCTTCGTCGGCGGCACCACGGACGCCTCCACGGGCCTGACCCACGTGGGCGCCCGCGAGTACGACACGTCCACGGGCCGCTTTCTCTCGGTCGACCCGATCATGGACCTGACTGACCCGCAGCAGATCAACGGCTACGCCTACAGCAACAACAACCCGCTCACCTTCTCCGACCCGTCGGGCCTCTTCTGCGACGGCTGCGGCGCCGGCGGCGACAGCACGGTCTGGACTCCGGGCAACGGCCCGGGATGCACCACCTACAACTGCTACGACCACGACGGACAGGTCGCCTACCCCGTCAGCCCCGGAGGCGGAGGGGGAGGAAGCGGTGCACCAGCGGCTTCGCCCTCGGTGACGGTCAACGTCACCCAGAAGAACGATGGCGTTCACATCGAGAACGTCCGGGTCCCGGCGGCGAACGAACTGGCCGCCATGTATCCGCAGTACGACGAGAGCCAGCGCTTGGAGGTGTGGGCCGAGAGCAAGTGCGACGCGGTGGACGACAGTACGAAGGCGTTCTGCGGCGCGGCTGAGGCGCTCGGCATCATCAACCACGACCTCAACGTCTTCGGACAGATCATCCTGGCCATCGTCGCCCCCGACATCGACGCCTGGAAGAGCTGCCTGAACGGCGACAGCGTCAAAGCGTGCGGCTGGGCGGCCCTGGACGTGCCGTTGGCTCGGCCACTCAAGGGTGTCAAGGTCGTTGCAGGAGCACTGGAGAAAGGTCTTCAGTGGGGCAAGCGGTGCAGCAGTTTCGTTCCCGGAACCGAAGTTCTGATGGCGGACGGCACGACCAAGCCCATCGAGGACGTCGAAATCGGCGACAAGGTCCTGGCGACGGACCCGGAGACGGGGAAGACCCAGGTCAAAACGGTCACCGCCGAAATCAGCAGCGAGGGACCGAAGATCCTGGTGACGGTCGCCCTCACTGTTGACGGCGAACAGGTCAGGGTCACCGCGACCGACCGGCACCCGTTCTGGATCCCCGGCATCGACACATGGGTCGACGCGATCGACCTGTCCGTCGGACAGCAACTGCGCACCACCACGGGCAAAACCGTCCGGATCACCGAGCTCACCCGCTGGAAGCAACCGGCGAAGGTGCACAACCTGACCGTCGCCGATCTCCACACGTACTATGTGCTGGCGGGCGAGACTCCGGTCCTGGTGCACAATTCCGGTCCGAATTGTGGAGTTCCCGCTGGCGGCAGGAATGGAGACCGTCTCGGCGGCGAGGATTTCCATGGAAGTGACTACAGTCTCGACGAGATGGTTGAGTTCGTGAACGGGCACACGGGTGGGGGGAACCCGGCAATGGGGCGTCCGTCCGCCACGGAAGTTGAGACGACGCTTCGGCAGGCTGGGCCACGCCAGTTGGACGGGCAGAACTCGTCGAGGTTTGACCACAATGGTGTCCGCGTAATTATCAACTGGGATATGCCGTGGAAGTCCACGTCGTATTACCCTGGCAGGTGAATGGATGAATGCAAGCGAACGAGGCGAATGGCTCGGATGCTTCCTGACGGATGTGGACATCCGTCGGCTGGAGGGCGTCTCAGTTCCAGTCGCCCCGGAGCGGGCCCTAGGGCTGGTTGAGCTGCTGGAGAGCTGGCGCAATCACGTTCTCAGGATTGAGGCGGAGATTGGGCTACCCGATTCCGACAGGACGGTGTGGGGCGTCTATGACTTGATTGCCGCCCTCGCACTCAGGAGCTTCGTCTCTCTCGGCATGAAAAAGACTGACTCGGATTTCCTTGGGGGATTCAGGCGGGCGCTCGATGATGTCGACTCCAGATTTATTCAGTTCACTGAAATTGATGAATCTGGAATTGTTCGTCGTCTCGATGGCGATGAGCGATCGAATGGCGAATGGTGGTGGAATCGAGTTCCCCGGATTGGCCCGATCCGTCGAGAGGTCGAGCGAATCAAATCGTCATCGTGACCCGATTGCGGCTGTTGAAATAGAGGGAATTCGATGGCAGCCCTAGAATTTCATCAGTAAGCCTGAAGCCCCACCGGATTACTTTCCGGTGGGGCTTCAGGGGTGTTTGACGGCAACGCTGACGGCAACGTCAGCGGACGCGGGCTGCGGCGGGTGGGTCGTTGGGGTCGTCGTCGGTAAGGCCGAGTGCGTCGCCCAGGGTGTCGATGCCTGGCGTTGGAGGCGGAGGCGTACGTGGGCGTAGACGCCGGCGGTGACGCCGATGTGGGCGTGGCCGAGGAGTTCCTTGATCACGACGAGGTCCACGCCTTGTTCCAGGAGCAGGGTGGCGGTCGAGTGCCGGAGGCCATGAAAGCGGATGCGGCGGAGCCCGGCCCGGCCGAGGAAGCTGCGGAAGCGGCGTGTGAGGTTGGCTGGGTCGAGAGGCCGTCCGGTTGGTGTAGTGAAGACGAGGCCGCTGTCTCTCCAGGCTGGTCCTGCAATTTCGCGTTCCTCGTCCTGCCGTCCCTTGTGCTCCTTGAGGGAGTGGAGGCATTCGGCGGGGAGGGCGATGCGGCGCTCGGACGCCCGGGTCTTGGTGGGCAAGTGGGTGAGGCCGCCGGTGCGGGTGCGCTGAAGTGAGCGCCGGATGCTGGCCGTTCCGGTGGTGAGGTCGAGGTCTTCCCGGTGGAGGCCGAGGAGTTCGCCCTTGCGGAGTCCGGTGCGTAGCGCGAGTTCGTACAGCGCGTGGAGCCGATCGGTGCGGGCTGCGTCGAGGAACTGGCGGGCCTCCGCTGCGGTGAGGGGCCGGAATCGCCGGGGACGGGGCGCGGTGGTCTTGACGTTCCGGGCGACGTGCGGGGCAGCTCGTCTTCGCGGACCGCGTGTTCCAGCGCCGACTTGAGCACCGAGTGCACGTAGGTCACGGTCAAAGCGGACAACTGCTTCTGGCAGTCCGCATCACCTGCCAATGCTGTGCCCAGGGACTGGACACCGAACGGGAGAGGTGCTGCGCCATCGGCCAGTGCTGCCTGGACAGTCTGAGGGGGATGCTCAGGCAAGCACCTCAAGAAGACCCGCGCTGTCGCCGAGCTGCTCGGCGTCTCGCAATGTACGGTCGAGCTCTACGTCAAGGACCAGATCCGTCGGCCGCGCCCGGACCTTGCCGGGAGGGATCAGGATCGACAAGGAGGTGCCGACGCATACTCCCGCCAGGCATTGACATCCACGGCGGACATCAACGGCGATGGATAATCACGGTCGGGTATGGCATCGCCAACTCCGAGCGACATGGATTTTTCAGGGCCAGCGATCGAACTGCTGAAGCGGGTGTCGCAGGTTCGAATCCTGCCGGGGGCACCAGCGCAATGGCCCCGGGCCGATCATGGTCCGGGGCCTTTTGACGGCACCATCGACAGCAGTCGCCTGCAGGCAGCCGGCCGCCGTCGTTTCAGCAACCGGTCCATGTGGCTGATGGCGTATGCCCCAGGTTGGGGCCGTACGTCGCCGCAGATCAGAAAATGCCTAACGCGCGAGGCAGGCAAGTGATCTTAATTGCCTGAACGTATCCCTCGTGCGCGATCTTCCCGACAATGACGAGTGGATCGCCGCCCGCCGCCGGGAGATCGGTGACCGCGTCCGCCGGGAGCTCTCAGCTAGGGTCCGTCTTCACACGGATCTTGCCCAGAGCGTGAGCGACGCGAGACTGACCGCTGCCTCGTATGAGGTGGCGGTCTTGTCGTATCTGGTCGCGATGCCGCGGAAGCCCTTGAGCCGGTTGAAGCAGCGTTCGACGAGGTTGCGCCGACGGTAGGTCTCCCGGTCGAACCCTGGCGGTCGGCCGCCGCGGTTCCCGCGCTGCAGCCGGTGCCGCCGCTGGTCGGCTTCTTCGGGGATGGTGTGGGCGATGCCGCGTCGCCGCAGGTAGGTGCGGAAGCCGCGGGAGCTGTAGGCCTTGTCCGCGATGACCTGGTCGGGTCGGCAGCGGGGCCGGCCGAGGCCGCTGCGGGGAACGCGGATACGTTCGAGCAGGACGCGTGCGCAGGTGCTGTCGTGGCGCCGGCCCGGCGTGACGAGGAGGGCCAGGGGACGGCCTTTACCGTCGCAGGCGAGATGGACCTTCGGTGGTCAGTCCGCCCCGGGATCGGCCGAGGGCGTGATCGTCCGGTTCGTCCTGCCGGTGTCTCCCCCTTTTCGGCCGGTGGCGGCGGCGTGCTGGTGGGCGCGGACGATGGTGGAGTCGATCTGGACCAGCCAGTCGATGTCCCCGGCGGCGTCGGCCTGGGCCTGGATGTGCTGCAGGGCCCGGGTGAACACGCCGTCGATCGCGTAGCGGCGGAAGCGGGTGTAGACCGTCTGCCAGGGCCCGTAGCGTTCCGGCAGGTCACGCCACGAGATGCCGGTGCGGATCTTGTAGACCATCCCGTTGATGACCTGCCGGTGCTCCACGCGGGGCCGTCCCGTCGCGGCCCCGCCTTATCGGTGAGTTCATGACGACGTACCACCCCACCATGATCCACCACATGATCATCTTTGAAGACGGACCCTAGTCCGCTGCACACGTCGGCCCAGGCGGACGTGGAGAAATTGTCAATACCTATGGAGCAAGCGTTCTATAGACTCCCCGGATGGCCAGCGATCTTCTCCGTCTCACCGTCCTGGGGTGTGCGACGCCCTATGCGAGCGTGGACAACCCGTGCTCCGGCTACCTGGTTTCCGGCGGCGGCACTCGGGTCTGGGTGGATGCAGGCAGCGGGACGCTGGCGCAGCTGCAGGGGTATGTCCGGCTCGATGAGCTGGACGCTATCTGGATCTCGCACCTGCACGCCGATCACAGCGCGGACCTGCTCACCGCCTACTACGCTGTGCTCTTCGCGGACATACGACTTGCTGCGCCCATTCCCCTGTACGGGCCGCCAGGCATCGCTGACCGGCTGGCCCACTTCCTCACCAACACCTCGACGCGCAGCCCGGTCGAGTCTGCCTTCGCCGTCCATGAGCTGGAAGACGGGCATCAGGCGCGGGTCGGCGCACTCACCATGACCAGCCGGGCAGTGGCGCACGGCATCCCGGCCTTCGCGGTGCGCATC
Source organism: Streptomyces sp. NPDC006610 (assembly GCF_040611575.1). Taxonomy (NCBI): domain Bacteria; kingdom Bacillati; phylum Actinomycetota; class Actinomycetes; order Kitasatosporales; family Streptomycetaceae; genus Streptomyces; species Streptomyces sp. NPDC006610. The sequence continues at coordinate 2,889 of NZ_JBEXOP010000053.1, read as the reverse complement.
GAGGCCGAGGGCCGATCGCTGGTCTACTCCGGGGACACAGCACCGTGCGCGAACCTTACGCGGCTGGCCAAGGGATGCGATGTGCTGCTGTGCGAGGCTGAGAGTGACCTGGCGCCGGCCCAGGGCGAGCAGGTGCACCACACGCCCGAAGACACCGGCGACACGGCCAGCGCGGCCCGGGCGGGCCGGTTGATCGTCACCCACGTTGGCCGTTTCCTCACCCCGCAACAGGCGGTGGCACGCGCCTCGGCCCGGTTCGACGGTCCCGTCGACTATGCCGCACCCGGTGCCACCTTCTCAGTCGGTTAGGCCCGCAATTGCCTGGGGCCGTTCGACAAGACGGCCACGGTCGAAGCGAGCTCCAGCGCGGACGAGGGCGACGAGGTGGGGTGCGTTCACGGCCCGCCACCGCTGCCGAGCGGACTCGATGAGTCTGAAGACCATGGCCAGCGCGGCCACGCGGGAGCCGGCCCCGCGTGTGACCTTCGTGCGCAGGCGGACGGTGGAAAAGGCGGACTCGATGGGGTCCGTGGTCCGAGGGTAAGTCCAGTGCTCAGCGGGGAAGTCGAAGAACGCCAGCGGCTGCTCCTTGTCGTCGGTGATCTTCTTGACGGCCTTGGCGAACTTCGCGCCGTAGAGCTGGGCGAGTGTCTTGATCGCCGCCTCGGCAGTCGCGGTCCTCGGCGTTGTAGATGCCCTGAATGGCCTTCCTCGCGCCCGGCTGAGCGGACTTCGGCATGGAGTCGAGCACATTGGCGGTTTCGTGACCCCAGCACCTTTGCTCGCGAGTGGCGGGGAACACTTCGGCGAGGGCCTTCCAGAAGCCCAGGGCTCCATCGCCGATGGCCAGGACCGGGGCGCGCATGCCCCGGCGGGAACAGTCGCGCAGCAGGTCGGCCCAGGACCCGCCCGATTCGCGGTAGCCGTCCTTGAGTGCGACGAGTTCTTTCTGCCGTCCGCGCACGCCGACGAGCACGAGCACGCATGCTTTGGCTTCCTCCAGGCGGACGTGAGGTGGAGGCCGTCGGCCCACACGTAGACGTAGTCGGCTTCCGAAATGGCGCGGTCCGTGAACGCGGCGTGGTCGGCCTGCCACTGCTGGGGCAGCCGGGTGACCGTCGCGGGCGAGAGCCCGGCCGCCGAGCCGAGAAACTGCTCCAGCGCTGGGACGAAGTCTGCCGGAGGACAGGCCGTGCAGGTAGAGCAGTGGCAGAACCTCGCTGATCTTTGGCGACTTGCGGCACCACGGCGGCAGGATCGCGGAGGAGACCCGCTTGCGCTCGCCCGTCTGCTCATCGACGCACTTGTCGTTCACCCGCGGGGTCTTCACCTCGACCACGCCGGCCGCGGTGGTGACCTTCCTGGGCCGCTGGTAGCCGTTGCGGACCACGAAACGGCGTCCGTGTTCGTCGCACTCGTCTGCCAAGCCGGCTACATGAGCACTGACTTCGGCCTCCAGCGCGGCGGCGAGCATCCGCCTCGCACCTTCGCGGACAATCTCGTCGATCAAGGAGGAGCCGTTGGCGGTAGCGCCGTCGTCGTTCACCACGCTGAGCACAGGCGTGCCTTCCCGACCGCGCGGCTACGCGGGCCTACCCGATGCCAGCCGATCGATCACTCGGAAGGAACGTCCTCCCGCGCCGATCCACGGGATCTGACCATTGCTCGCGGACTGCCATCGAACTCCTACTTCGCTGGCAGTCCGCTCCGGTGACACAACAGCCGATTGTGGTGGCGGGGCCGGGCGCCTTGACCTGGTCCGTACGCGGTTGCTTAGCAAGGGACGGCGGCGAGCGGATCGCGTGTCCCCGCGCCGTGAGGCTGGTCGTACACAGCCTTCTGCCGACCCTGCTCAGTTAGCTACCGGCAGCAGCCCCTAGAAGGCTCATGAAGATCTTGGGTTCTGGCCCTGCCGCGTCAGCGGCAGGGCCAGACTCGTCATGTGGCGATGGGTGAGTGGGTCGGCGAGACCGTCGGGCCGGACGTGTGGGAGACGTGTCGGGCACTGATTCCGGCCGGGAGTGTGTTCGCGTTCCTGGCCGAGCATCGTGGCGAGCTGTTCCCGGCTGAGATGTTCGCGGACATGTACCCGTCGGGGAACGGGCGGCCGAGCATGCCGCCGCAGATCCTGGCCGCCGCGATCACCTTGCAGGCCCTGCACGGGCTGTCGGACTTCGAGACGGTCCAGGAACTGCGGTGCGACCTGCGGTGGAAGGCCGCCTGCGGGCTGGGACTTCACGACATGGCGTTCGATCCGTCGCTGCTGGCCTACTTCCGCCGCCGGCTGGCCCGTTCCGCCCGCCCGAACCGGATCTTCGAGGCCGTGCGCGAGGTCGTGAAGGCCACCGGTGTCCTCAAGGGCAAGCACCGCCGGGCGCTGGACTCCACGGTGCTGGACGATGCGGTCGCCACCCAGGACACCGTCACCCAGATCATCGCCGCCGTGCGCGCGGTGATCCGCGAGGTCCCCGGCGCCGACACGGTCGCCGCTGCCCGGTGCAGCGCGCACGACTACACCGACCCGGGCAAACCGAAGATTGCCTGGAACGACGGGCAGGCCCGCGCCGAGTTGGTCGACGCGCTGGTCACAGATGCGCTGCGGCTGCTGGGTCATCTGCCCGACCAGCAACTCGGCGAGAAGGCCGCGAACGCGGTGGGCATCCTGGCCCTGGTCGCCGGCCAGGACGTCGAGCCCGCCGAGGACTCCGACGGCCGCGACGGACGCTGGCGCATCACCCGGGGCACCGCCCCCCAGCCGGATGGTCTCCACCGTCGATCCAGAAGCCCGGCACGTGCACAAGACCCGCAGTCACCAGCAGGACGGCTTCAAGGCCCACCTGGCCATCGAGCCCGAGACCGGCTTATACACCGCCGTCGCCCTGCGCCCCG
>NZ_JBEXOP010000052.1:0-42609 GCF_040611575.1 Streptomyces sp. NPDC006610 | reverse complement strand
CTCGCCAAGCGGCTCGAGAAGCGCGCGGTGATCCGGATGGCCCCGCCGCGGGACCCCGCCTACGCCGTCGGCACCGAGGCGACGGTCTACGGGCCGGGCCGCGCACCCGCGTGAGGAACCCACGGGACAACCGCCGCCGTCCGCTGCCGTCCGCCGATCGAGCCGCCGGACGCCCGCCCGGTGCACCGAGGGGGCCAGTGGGTCGAGTCCGTGGGCGAGGCCCCGCCGGACGGGCGGAACCCGGCTGCGGAGGAACCGGCGGGCGGCCCGGCTCCCCGGGTCGCCCGCCACCGTGCCTACCCCTCGGCCGTCCCGCCGCACGCGTACCGCGCGCGGGCGATCAGCAGGGCCACGTCGTCGTGGTTGTCCGGGTGGTGGAGCGTGCGCACCAGCAGGTCGCAGGTCTCGTCCAGGGGGCGGGCCGGGTCGTCGAGGAGAGCCAGCAGGGCCGCCAGGCGTTCGTCCAGGGAGTGGCGCCGGGTCTCCACCAGCCCGTCGGTGTACAGGACCAGCTCGTCGCCCGGCGCCAGGTCGAACACGGCGGTCGAGAAGGCCACGCCGCCCACGCCCAGCGGCGCCCCGCTCGGCAGGTCCAGCAGCTCGGAGCCCCGCCCCGGGCGCACGAGGACGGGCGGCAGATGGCCCGCGTTGGCGATCCGGATCTGCCGCAGCGCGGGGTCGTGGACGGCGTACAGACAGGTCGCGATGAAGTGGTCCAGGCCCTCGGTGATCCGGTCCAGATGGGTGAGGAGCAACGCCGGATCGAGGTCGAGCGAGGCGAGGGTGTTGGTCGCGGTGCGCAGCCGGCCCATCGTCGCCGCGGCGGTGATGCCGCTGCCCATGACGTCGCCGACGACCAGCGCGGTCTTGCCGCCGCCCAGCGGGATCACGTCGAACCAGTCGCCGCCGACCTCGGTGGCGGCGCCGGCGGGCTGGTAGCGGGAGGCGACCTCGAGGCCGCCGGTGACGGGCGGGTGGCTGGGCAGCAGGCTGCGCTGCAGGGTGAGGGCGGTGTCGCGGGCGTGCCGGTACCAGCGGGCGTTGTCGATCTGCACGGCCGCGCGGGACGCCAGTTCCCGGGCGAGCAGGACGTCGTCCTCGTCGAAGGGCAGCGGGTTGCCGGTGCGGGCCAGGTCCAGCGCGCCCAGCACCTCGCCGCGGGCGATGAGCGGGACGGCGAGATAGGAGTGGACGCCCGCGCGGGCGAGTTGCTCGGCGGCCTCGGGGGAGCGGGCGATGCGGGCCAGGTCCGCCGGCTCCACCCGCGCCACCAGGACCGGCCGGCCGGTGCGCACGCACTCGGTGACGAGCCGGTCGGGACCGTAGCGGGCCACCTGCCCCGGCGGGTCGGCCGCCTGCGCGGCGTTCGGCGCCCCGGGCGCCCGGACCGCCAGGGCGCGGATCACCGCGGGCTCCGTGGGGCCCAGGCTGCTGCGCCGGCCCGCCAGCACGGCGTCCAGCACGTCCACGGCGGCCATGTCGGCCAGTTCGGGCACGGCGACGTCGGCGAGTTCGCTCGCGGTGCGCTCCAGGTCCAGGGTGGTGCCGATGCGGGCCGAGGCGTCCGCGATCAGCGACAGCCGTCTGCGCGCGGTCTCCGCCTCGATGGCGGCCCGGTAGGGCCCGGTGACGTCCAGGATCGAGGCGGCCACCCCGAGCACCCTCCCGTGGGCGTCCTCCAGCCGGTACAGGGAGACCGACCAGGCGTGGTCGGCGCGCGGGTCGGCGGCGGTGCGTCCGACGACGGACAGGTCGAGCACCGGCTCCCCGGTCTCCAGCACCTCGCGGGCCCGCGCCTCCAGCGCCCCGGCCTCCACCATCGGCACCACCTCGCGCACCGAGCGCCCGATGTGCTCCTCGGCCGGGCGGCCGTTGATCCGCTCCAGCGCCGGGTTGACCGACACGTACCGCAGTTGCGTGTCCAGCACGGCCAGCCCCATCGGCGACTGCGCGATCATCCGGGTCGACAGCGCGACGTCCTGCTCCAGCCGGCGCACGGTCGACAGGTCGGCGGCGAGGCCCAGCGCGTAGACGTTGCCGCGGTCGTCCAGCAGCCGCATGTTGCGGAACTCCACCAGCCGCGTACTGCCGTCCTTGCGACGCACCGGGAACGCCCCGGCCCACTGCCGACCGGTGGCCATGACGTCGGCGAACAGCTCCCTGACGAGGCCGAGGTGCTCCTCGTGCACCATCACCCGGGCGGCGTAACGGCCCAGCGCCTCGTCCGCCGGGTAGCCGAACAGGTCCTCCGCCTGGGGGCTCCACAGCACGATGCGGCCCTTGGCGTCGAGCATCACCGAGGCCACGCCGAGCACGTCGAGCAGGCTGCTCGGCCGCACCGGCGCACGGCCCGGCCGGTCCTCGCCGGCCGGGGAAGGCCCCGCCTCGCCCATCGCACGCACCGCCTTCGCGCCCTCGCCGGTCCTCACGGCACGCCCGTCCCGTGCCCGCTCCCCGGCCGTACGGCGCTCCGCCTGCCGGCCGGCGCGCCGCAGCCGTCCACCTCCACCATCCCTCACCACGGCCGGACCCGTCGGCCGGAGCGGTCCCGGAAGCCCTCCGCGGGACGACGAGGGCGACGGAAGGGCGGCGGCAGAGCGAGTGCGAGGGTCCGTGCCTGCCGCGGCGACCGTGACGGCGCGGCGGCGACGCCGGGTCACCAGGCCGACAGCCCCCGTTCCTCTATTGGTCTGTACATGACTACGCGCTCGGGCCAGACTGTTCCGCCGAGCGCGTCACCTCACCCCCCACCGAGGAGCAGACACCCATGCCTCTGCGCACCCGGCCGCGTCCCCACACCCTGCTGACCGGCCTCGCCGCCTTCGCCCTCGCCGTCGCCGGCGTCCTGTCCGCCGCGCCCTCCGCCGCCGCGGCCGACGTCTGGACCGAGGTCGGCTCCGACCGCGCCGACCCGCTGACCGAGAGCCAGGGCCTGACGTCCGTGGAGGTCCCGGCCGGCAGCCCCAACCGCTACACCGGCATCGGCACCATCCCCTTCGGGGTGAGCACCCGCGGCTGGAACCACGTCGGCGACCCGGACGCCGCCCATTCGGGCCACTACATCGAGCCGTACCAGCGCGACTCGGGCACCACCAAGATGTTCCGGGTGCAGGCGCCGGGCGGCGCCTGGTCGGAGTACGTCCACTCGCTCGGCCCCGGCGAGGCGCTGAACAACTCCTGGGTCGCCATCACGCCCGGCGGCCAGTGGATGCTCGCCGGCGAGTACGGCACCATGAACCGGCTCCTGGTCTTCCCGACCCCCGGCGTCAACCCGGCGACCTCGCCCTCGGCGAACCTGCCGCAGGTCTCCACGGTCCGCCTCGACCACGACGTCCGCGACGTGCAGGGCTGCGACTTCACCTCGCCCACCCGGCTGCTGTGCTCCTCCGACGACCCGGCGGGCACGCTGTTCGGGATGACCAAGCCGCTGCTCCAGATCGACCTGTCCGCCGAGCCGAGCGGCGCCGGCGACGTCACCGGCCACGTCACCGCCCTGCGCCGGCTCCCGCTGCGCAGTGGCTGCTCCGGCGCCTTCGAGTCGGAGGGCGTCGACTACGACCGCCGTACCGGCACCCTGCGCGTGATCGTCCTGTCGCCGGGCTTCTGTCTCCTCACGGACAGCAAGACCTACCGGTTCACCCGCGGCTGACCCGCTGGGCGGCGTACCGCTCCTCTCGGGTCCGCTCGGTGCTGTACATCCCGGAATGTGGTGGTTTTCTGGGAGGTGCGGCGCGGTGTCCCGGGGGAACCCGCCGGGGTACCGCAAGCGCGGCATGAGAGGAGCGGCCAACGATGGACAGCGAGCGCACGCACGAGGGATCCGTCTCCGTGGAGCTGAGCGGATGCAGCAAGGAGGACGCCCGGATCGTCTTCGACGCCCTGTGCCGGCACTTCGACTCCGACCGGTGCTCCGACGACGTACCGCAGGAGTGGCACGACACCCGGCCGACGGTCTGGCTCGGCACCTTCGACGTCTCCGACGTCTCCGACGCCGGCGGGAGCGGCGGCTCACCCGCCCGGCTGAACGCCTCGGTCGAGGCCGAGGTGCAGGGCGGCTACTGGGCGATCGACCGGTTCCGCACCACGCTGGACTCCCTGTTCAGGGTGGAGGACCTCAGCACGGCCTCCGGCGACCAGGAGCGTGAACTGCACGTACGGCTGGAGAGCCGCTGACGCCGGCGCCGGGCGGCCCCTTGTGCAACTAGTTGCATAAACCGTGCGCGGTCCTCTACAACTACGGGACGACACCGCGCACGGAGGGGCCATGAGCCGTTACCCGCATTTGCTGAGCCCGCTCGACCTGGGCTTCACCACCCTGCCCAACCGCGTCCTGATGGGCTCCATGCACGTCGGCCTGGAGGAGGCCGACGGCGGCTTCGCGCGCATGGCCGCGTTCTACTCCGCCCGCGCGCGCGGGGGAGTGGGCCTGATCGTCACCGGCGGCATCGCCCCCAACGACGAGGGACGCCCCTACGAGGGCGGCGCCAGGCTCACCACCGAGGCGGAGGCCGAGCGGCACCGCGGCGTCACCGAGGCCGTGCACCGCGAGGGCGGCCGGATCGCGATGCAGATCCTGCACTTCGGGCGCTACGCCTACCACCGCGACCTGGTCGCCCCCAGCCCCCTCCAGGCGCCGATCAGCCCCCATGTGCCGCGCGAGCTGACCGACGCCGAGGTCGAGCGGACCGTCGACGACTACGTCCGCGCCGCCCGCCTGGCCCGCTCCGCTGGCTATGACGGCGTCGAGATCATGGGCTCCGAGGGCTACCTGATCAACGAGTTCGTCGCCGCGCGGACCAACCACCGCACCGACCGTTGGGGCGGCTCCTACGAGAACCGCACGCGCTTCCCGGTCGAGATCGTCCGGCGGGTGCGCGAGGCGGTCGGCGAGGACTTCATCCTCATCTACCGGCTGTCCATGCTGGACCTCGTCCCGGGCGGCTCGACCCTGCCCGAGGTGATCGCCCTCGCCAAGGCCGTCGAGGCCGCCGGGGCGACCATCATCAACACCGGCATCGGCTGGCACGAGGCCCGTATCCCGACCATCGCCACCTCCGTCCCGCGCGGCGCCTACACCTGGGTCACCAAGCGGCTGATGGGCGAGGTCTCGGTGCCGCTGGTGGCCACCAACCGCATCAACACCCCCGACCTCGCGGAGGAACTGCTCGCCGCCGGGCACGCGGACATGGTCTCCATGGCCCGCCCGATGCTCGCCGATCCCGACTTCGTCGCCAAGGCCGCGGCCGGGCGCCCCGAGGCCATCAACACCTGCATCGGCTGCAACCAGGCCTGCCTCGACCACACCTTCAGCGGGCAGATCACCTCCTGCCTGGTCAACCCGCGCGCCTGCCACGAGACCGAGCTGGTGCTGTCCCCGACCCGGCGGCGCAGGCACGTCGCGGTCGTCGGCGCGGGCCCCGCCGGCCTCGCGTGCGCCGTCTCCGCCGCCGAGCGCGGCCACGCGGTGACCCTGTTCGACGCGGCCGACGAGATCGGCGGCCAGCTCAACGTCGCCCGCAAGGTTCCCGGCAAGCAGGAGTTCGACGAGACCCTGCGCTACTTCCGCCACCGGCTCGACGCGCACGGCGTCGACGTACGCCTCGGCACGCGCGTCACCGCGGCGGACGTGACCGGCTTCGACGAGGTCGTCGTCGCCACCGGCGTCACCCCCCGCACTCCCGACATCCCCGGCGTCGACCATCCGAGCGTGCTGGGCTACCTCGACGTCCTGCGCGACGGCGCGCCCGTCGGCGACCGCGTCGCGATCCTCGGCGCCGGCGGCATCGGATTCGACGTCGCCGAGTACCTCACCGACGGCGGCGACCGGGCGCACCTCGACCCGGCGACGTACTTCCGCCAGTGGGGCGTCGACATGGACTACCGTGCGCCCGGCGGCCTCACCGCCCCCGAGCGGCCCGCGCCGCCGCGCACCGTCCACCTGCTCCAGCGCAAGGCCACCAAGGTCGGCGCGGGCCTCGGCAGGACCACCGGCTGGATCCACCGCGCCGAGCTGAAGCACCGCGGCGTCGCCATGGTCCCGGGCGTGCGCTACGACCGCATCGACGACGCCGGGCTCCATGTCACCGTCGACGGCGAGAGCACGGTCCTGGAGGTCGACACCGTCGTGCTGTGCACCGGCCAGGAGCCGCGCCGGGACCTGTACGACGAGCTGCTCGCCGCCGGGCGCAGCGTGCACCTGATCGGCGGCGCCGACGTGGCCGCCGAGCTGGACGCCAAGCGGGCGATCAAGCAGGGCACGGAACTGGCGGCGGCCCTGTAGGGGGCCGCGGCGCGTCCCTAGGATGGCCGCATGTCACTCCCGCACGCGATCCTCACCGCCCTGCTCGAGAAGCCGTCGTCGGGGCTGGAGCTGACCCGCCGCTTCGACAAGTCGATCGGCTACTTCTGGTCGGCGACGCATCAGCAGATCTATCGCGAGCTGGGAAGACTGGAGGCCGACGGCCTGATCCGCGCCCTGCCCGCGGCGCAGCCGGCCCGCGGGCAGAAGAAGAGCTACGAGGTCCTGCCCGCGGGCCGCGCCGAACTGGCCCGCTGGACCGCCGAGTCCCAGGACCCCAGGCCTCAGCGCGACCCCCTGCTGCTGCGGCTGCGGGCCGCGGCGGTCGTCGGCACCGACGGCCTGGAGGCCGACCTGCGCCGCCATCTCGACCTGCACCGGCGTCAGCTGACGACCTACCAGGAGATCGAGCGGCGCGACTTCCCGCCCGGCAAGGACGGCCCCGAGGACCGGCTGCGTCACCTCGTCCTGCGGGCGGGCATCGACCTGGAGACCTTCTGGACGCGGTGGCTCACCCACGCGGTGCAGGAATTCGCCGACCTGCCCGGGCCGAAACCGGCCGACGGGGCCGGACCGAAGCCGGGCGACCACGCCGGCGAAGCCGCGGGGCCCGCCGCACGGTCGTAGGGCTCACAGGCGGTACGGCTTCGCGCGGCGGCGCAGGAACCAGGCCGCCGCGAGGATGCCGGAGCCGGCCAGCACGCCGCCCGCCACCAGCGTGACGGTGCCGTAGTCCTCGGTGGCGCCGCCGACGCCGCCCATCACCCCGCGGGAGGGCGAGGCCGTGGCGGTCGGGGTCCGGGTGGCGGGCGCGGAGGAGACGATGACGGACTGGGTGCCCGCCGTGGTGTTGTCGGAGCACTGGACGATGACCGTGTAGGTGCCGGGGCCGACGCTCGACCAGGCGGCCGACTGGAGGCCGCTCGTGCCCGACAGCGCCACCTGACGGCCCTGTGCGAAGCTCGACTGGCCGCTGCTCAGCAGCGAGGCGGTGCCCCAGCTGCCCCCGATCTGCGTGCAGGCGCTGGTCGTCACCGACACCGTGGAGCCGCTGGTGCTCACCGAGATCCCGGAGACCGCGGAGGCCGGCGGGGAGGCCAGGACGAACGGCAGCGCGGCGGCGGCTGCGACGGGCAGCCCGGCGCGGCGGAATGACTGAAAATCAGGCATGGGACTGTCCTCCGGCGGCACGGTTGGCGGTACATCCCTTGCGCCGCCGAGGGTCGGGGAACGCCCGTGCTGCCTTCAGGGGCAGCCAATGTCCCCCCGTCCCGTCCCGCACCCGGACCGCAGCCGTGCGGGTGACGGATTGCCCCCTTCGGGGGAAGCGCCCGCCCGGCTACGGTCGTTCGCCGGCACCCGTCGTCACGGTGCGCTCCGGAGTGAAGCCGCCCCAGGTCCCGTCCGGCAGCTTGGCCCGGACACGCACCCGGTGGCGCACCCCGTCCTCGCGTCCCACGTAGAAGCTGTGCTCCGCCCGCCCGCGCGGCGGCGTCCCGCCCCATACCAGCGAGGTGGCCGCAGCCCCGTCGAGCTGGATCTGGTACTCGGTGATCACCCCGTCCGTGCGGGGCGGCGTCCAGGACAGTTCGAGGTAGTACGCCCCGTCGGCGCGGCGGACCCCCGCGCGGAACCCCGTCGGAGCGGTGTCCCGCCCGTCCCCCGCGCCCGGCGGGGTGGTCAGCCGGACGGCCGTGCTGGCCGGTGACACGTTGTCCGCGGCGTCCCGCGCGCGGACGGTGAACGCGTAGCGCGTGCCCGGCCGCAGCCCTGTGACGACCGCCGCGGTCTGCCCGCCGCCCACGCTGTGCACCTTCGTCGCGCCCTGGTAGACGTCGTACGACGCCACGCCCCGGTCGTCCGTCGAGGCGGTCCAGGACAGCTGTGCGGCACGGCTGCCGGCCGCCCGCCCCCGCGCTCCGCCCGGCCGGGAGGGCGGCGAGACGTCCGCCGCGACCGCCGCCGGCGTCGTGGCGCGCACCGCGCGGCTGCTCGGCCCGAGCCGGCCGTCGGCGTCGCGGGCGCGGACCGTGAAGACGTACGCGGTGGCGGGCTTCAGCCGGGTCACGTCGACCATGTGCTCGTCGCCGGGCACCTCCTTCACCTTCTCGCGGCCCCGGTACACCTCGTAGCGGTCGACCTCCGGGCCGAGCGCGTTCCACATGACGTGGACCGTGGTGGCGCTGCCCGCCTGGGCGGTGACCCCCGTGGGCGCACCCGGCGGCGCGGGCTCGGCGCCGTCGGCCCGCCCGCCCCAGCCGCAGGACGTGAGCAGCACGAGCGCACCGCAGACGAGGGCGGCGGTGGCGGGCGGCGGGAGAGGGACGGGGGCGCGTCGCACGGCTCGGCCTCCACGGGGACGGGCGGACACGGACGGGGGGCGGAAGGAGCGGAAGGGGCGGCCTCCGCATTGGTCCGGACCAATATGGCCACACTGTCACGCTCACATCAAGAGGGCGGATGTGCGGAACCTGCCGCACCGTTACGTATGCTGAAGACCTCACGGCCGAACTCACCGTCGGATACGGGGAGTTCGTGCCGATGGCGCGGACCGCTGTCGTCGCTGATCCCGCGCCGGCCCGGGTGGCCGGGAGGACGGAGCCGCCGCAGGCCCGTCTCCCGGTCACTGGCGGACGCCCGCGAACATGCACCATCCGGCCCTGCCCCGCCGCCGCGATGATCGGCACATCATCGGTTTGACTGGGTTCCCGTCCGTGACGCCCAGGAGAGAGTGCCTCATCGTGCGTGTCCCCTCCCTCACGCTGGCCGCGGCGAGCGCCGCCTTGCTCGCCCCGGCGACGCCGCCTCCCGCCCCCGTCCCGGCCGCCCCGCCCGAGGCGGCCGCCCGTGCCGCCGGGCACGAACGGCCGCATCTCCCCCGTGAACACCTCGTCCGCGCCGCCGACGTCGGGCGCGGTGATCGCTCGGGGCGGGACGGCGAACCTCCGAAGAAACGTTCCGTCACCGCTGCGGACCTCCTCGCCCGGGTCCGTGACTGCGACCCCGTCTCGAACGGCCTCTATCGCACCGACGCCGGCCGGCCCGCCACCGTTCCCGTCTGCGGGACCCCGGAGGCCGTCCACTGGAAGGCCGACATGGACATCGACTGCGACGGCAGGCCCGGTCCCCGCTGCAACAGCCGCACGGACCCGTACTTCTCCGCCGGCACGTCCTCCGCGCAGTCCGACGGCCGCCCGCTCGACGCCGAGACCCTGCCCTTCGTCGTCGTGCCCGCGCCGAGCGGCGTCTGGAACCACCGCGACGACGCCGTGCGCGGCGGCTCGGTCGCCGCGCTCGTCTACCGCGACCGGGTGCGCTACGCCGTCGTCGGCGACACCGGCCCGGCCGACGTCATCGGCGAGGCCTCCTACGCCGCCGCCGAGGCACTCGGCATCCCCGCCGACCCGCACGCCGGCGGCACGGATTCCGGCGTCACCTACATCGTCTTCAAGGACTCCGAGGCCGAGCCGATCGAGAGCCGGGAGGCCGCGGAGACGCAGGGGGAGCGGCTGGCGCGCGCGTTCGTCGACGGCGGCCGTCCCGCTCCCCCCGAGACTCAGACCTTCCGGTAGGCGTACGCCTCCCCGGCCGCCGCCGCCACCGCGTCCAGGTCGGCGCCCGCCGCGGCCGTGACCACCGCGGCGACGGCGCCCTCCACGAAGGGGGCGTCCACCAGCCGGGTCCCCGCCGGGAGTTCGTCGCCCTCCGCGAGCAGCGCCTTCACCGTCAGGACGGCGCTGCCGAGGTCGGTGAGGACGGCGACGCCCGCGCCGCGGTCGACGGACGCGGCCGCCGCGGAGATCAGCTCCGCGCTCGTGCCGAGCCCTCCGTCCCCGGTGCCGCCCGCCGCGGCCACGGGCACCGCCGCGCCGCCGCCCGCGAGCGCCTTCGCCAGGTCGGCGACCGACGCGGCGACCTGCGCGCTGTGCGACACCAGCACGATCCCGACCATCGTCCCGTCACTCATCGTCCGCCTCCTCGTCACCGGCGCTCCCGCCCGCAGCCTCGGCGCCCGTGCTCCCAGCCGCAGCCTCGGCGCCCGTGCTCCCGCCCGCAGCCTCGGCGAGCCCCGCGATCAGCAGGGCCGCCGACGTCGCGCCGGGGTCCTGGTGGCCCATGCTGCGTTCCCCGAGATAGCTCGCCCGTCCCTTGCGGGCCTGCAACGGCGTCGTCGCCAGCGCGCCCCGCTCGGCCGCCGTCCGCGCCGCGTCGAACGACTCACCGAGCGCGTCCACCGCCGGCGCCAGCGCGTCGATCATCGTCTTGTCGCCCGGCGCCGCCCCGCCGAGCTGCATCACCGCGTCCACGCCCGCCCGCAGCGCCTCGGCGAACTGCTCCGCCCCGACCTCGGGGGCGTCCCCGAGGGCCTTGCCGGTCCGGCGCAGCAGCGTCCCGTACAGCGGGCCCGACGCGCCGCCCACGGTCGAGATCAGCAGCCGCCCGGCCAGCGTCAGCACCGCACCGGGCGTGCCGGGCGGCTCCTTCTCCAGGGCGGCGCGCACCGCGGCGAACCCGCGCCGCAGATTGCTGCCGTGGTCGGCGTCGCCGATGGGCGAGTCGAGGGCGGTGAGCCGCTCCGCCTCACGCTCCACGGACGCGGCGGTCGCCGTCATCCAGCGGCGGAAGAAGTCGGCGTCGAGCACAGGAACTCCTCGCGTGGTAGGTACTCGTGAACCCATGACCGGGGCGACCTCACATGCCCCGGCGCAGGGCCGGCGTGCGCACCGGCGCGTCCCACAGCCGCAGCAGCTCCTCGTCGACCTGGCACAGGGTGACCGAGGCGCCCGACATGTCGAGGGAGGTGACGTAGTTGCCGACGAGGGTGCGGGCGACGGCGACCCGGCGCTCGGCCAGCACCCGCTGCACCTCGGCGTTGAAGCCGTACAGCTCCAGCAGGGGCGTCGCACCCATGCCGTTGACCAGGACCAGGACGGGGCTGCGGGGATTGAGGTCCTCCAGGACCGCGTCCACCGCGAAGTCGGCGATCTCCCGCGAGGTCATCATCGCCCGCCGCTCCCGGCCCGGCTCGCCGTGGATGCCGACGCCCAACTCCAGCTCGCCCGGCGGCAGATCGAAGGTCGGGCTGCCCTTGGCGGGCGTGGAGCAGGCGTCCAGCGCCACGCCGAAGCTGCGCGCATTGGCGTTCACCTGGCGGGCGACGGCCTCCACCCTTTCCAGCGGCTGCCCCTCCTCGGCCGCCGCCCCCGCGATCTTCTCCACGAACAGGGTCGCCCCCGTGCCGCGCCGGCCCGCCGTGTAGAGACTGTCGTCCACCGCGACGTCGTCGTCCACCAGGACCTTGGCGACCCGGATGCCCTCGTCCTCGGCGAGTTCGGCCGCCATGTCGAAGTTGAGGACGTCGCCGGTGTAGTTCTTCACCACGAAGAGCACCCCGGCCCCGCTGTCCACGGCCGCCGCGGCACGCACCATCTGGTCGGGCACGGGCGAGGTGAACACCTCACCCGGACAGGCCGCCGACAGCATCCCGGGGCCCACGAACCCGCCGTGCAACGGCTCGTGTCCCGAGCCCCCACCGGAAACCAGCGCCACCTTCCCGGCGACGGGCGCGTCCCGCCGTACGATCACCCGGTTCTCCACGTCCACGGTCAGCTCGGGATGGGCGGCCGCCATCCCCCGCAGCGCGTCGGCGACCACGGTCTCCGGGACGTTGATCAGCATCTTCACTGGTTTCTCCTAGAGGACTCGGCAGGCAAGCGGTCCACCTGCGCGTCATAACGGCTCAGAGTGACTGTGGGCAGTTTTTCATCTCGGGAGCCCGCAACTGCGGCTGACGACGATGCGCAGCCGAACGCGGACTCGAGGTCGCCGTGATCTTCGCGTCCATGCTCGCCCACTGCGGGGAACCGCGCGCCGTGCCCGTCGTCGACGCCGAGGTGCCCGCGCCGCCGGCGCCGATCCCCGCGCCGGCCCGAGAACCCGGCGCCGCGGGGGGTGCCGACCCACTGCGGGCGGCCCTTCGGTCAAGTGCGGTCCGACGGCGGGGCGGTGCCGACGAGCGCCGTGGCCGCCGGGCAGCCGTACCCCGCGGTCTGATGTCCGGGCTTGACCTCAACCGCGGTCGAGGTCCGACGGTGGTGTCTGAACCGAACGATCACGATCGACGGAGGACGCATGACCCGACGTACCGACACCCATCCCGACCTCGGCCGGCCGGACGTCCGGGCGCCCTTCTTCAGTACCTGGCGTGTCGCCGGTCCCTCGCGGCAGCGGCAGGCCGTCGAGGCCATCGCCCGGGCCTGGGAGCGCCGCCCCTGGCCCGCCCGCGACCTGCGGGGCTACCACATCTACACCGGCCACGACGGCAGCACCCTGCTGCACCACTCGCAGTGGGCGAGCGAGGAGGCGTACGAGGCGTTCGCGAAGACCCAACGGCAGGAGCGCGTCGACGAGATCGACACGGCCGTGCCCGGCATCGAACGGCTGCGCCTGGGGCGGTACCGCCACTACCGCAGCACCCCCCGGCGGGACACCGCCCCGCCGGTCCCGGGGTGCGTCGTCGTCGTGGACGTCGAGTTCGACGGACCCGACCCCGAGCGGCAGCGGGCCTGGGTGGACGCGGTCTTCGAAGCCCTGGCGAGCGAGCCCGAGCCCGCCCCCGGGGGCATCTCCGCCCACTTCCACCTCGGCACCGACGGCACGCGCGTCCTCAACTACGCCGAGTGGGAGAGCGCCCAGACCCACATCGACGCCCTCGCCGCACCGGGGGACGGCATCGGCTCGGCCACGGCGCAGTGGGCGCGGGTGCGAAACTGGCCCGGTCTGATGAGCAGTTCGGTGGCCCGCTACGACCACGCGCTCGGCCTCGTGCCCGACTGATCCCCGGGCCGGCGCGGACGCGTGCGCGGCGCGGACACGCCCGCCCGCCTCAACGCGGCCCCGCCGACCGGCGTACGCGCGGCGGGGCCGCCGCCAAGTCGCCGAACCGTCCCGGTCGCATCCTCATGGCGATATCCGGACACGCGGCGGAGCACGAGGATGTGCCCGGCGGGACAGGGGCGGTTGCCGCCGGGGCCGGATGCCGGCCGGGCCGGGGTGCGTACGCCGCCGCCTACCGCGCGGCGCCGGCCGGCCCGGCGGACGTCACTTCTGAGCCATCAGCAGGTACTCGTGCGACCGGTTGGTGCGCATCGGGTCGTCGTCGTCCTTGACGGGCCAGTCGTAGAGGTGGACCCGCTCGTCGCCCAGGGTCAGATGACGGCCCAGCACCCGTGCCGCGTCCCAGGCCAGCGGCACGAACCGGTCCGCGATCCGCCGGTTCTGCACGGCGACGACCGCGTAGGCTCCCGGCCGCATCACCCCGGCGATGGCCGCGAAGCACTCGTCGAGCGCCTCCAGATAGACGTCGTAGTCGCGCAGCGCGTACATCTGGCCCGGGTCGGGCGACGCGAGGTCCAGGTTCGTGCCGAAGTACGGCAGATCGCACAGGACCAGGTCCACCGTGCCCGGGTCGAGCGGCGGCCTGCGGGCGTCGCCGCAGAGCATGCGCTGCTCCGGATACCGGGCGACGCGCTGCCGCGCCTCCTCCGCCCGGGCGGGGTTGATCTCGATGCCGACGCCGCGCCGGCCCTCGGCCGCGCAGGCCACCAGCGTGGTGCCCCAGCCCGCGAACGGGTCGAAGACCAGGTCGCCGGGCTTCGTCAGCTCCGTGATCAGCGGCCGCAACTGGCTGACGAGACCGCTCTGTCCCGCGGCCCCCTCCTGGGCGAACTCCGGGTCCTCGTCGCCGAGCACCCGCCAACTGGACATCCCCATCAGGGTCACGCAACCTTTCTGGTGGAACTGGTGGTGGAGCCGGCCGGCCCGGCGTCGGGCAGCACGGTGTGCACGGCGGCCGGCGGCAGGCTCTTCTCCAGCCGCAGCACACCCAGCGCGGAGCCCGCCGTGGCCGCCGCGAGCAGCAGCCACATCCCGGTCGCCGACAACGACAGCAGGGCTGTGAGCACGGTGGGCGCGAGCGCGATCGGCACCGCCCACGACAGCTGGTAGACCGCCAGGTGACGGCCGCGGGTCTCCTCCGGCGCGGCCTGCGCGACCAGCGCGGAGGCCGTCGCGCCGTGCAGCAGCTCGCCCGCGGTGAAGGCGGCGGTCGCCGCGAACACGCCCGCGATCAGCGCCGCCCCGGTCGACAGCCCGCTCAGCACGGCGAAGACGACGAACGACAGCGCGAAGACGACCGCCCCGAGCGCCACCGCGCGCGTCCTGCGGTACCCGACCAGCATCCGGGTCACCGGGATCTGCAGCAGCGCGATGCCGACCGTGTTCACCGCGTACAGGACGCCCACCAGCGAGACGGGCGCGTCCAGTTCGCGGGTCAGGTACACCGGCAGGGCCACGGACAGCACCATGTAGGCGAACGCCGTCGGGATGTTCAGCAGCGTCAGGCCGAGGAACGGGCGGTTGCGCGCCACCATCCGGTAGCCGCCCCTGCGGGAGACCCGGGGGCCGGCCGTCCCCGCCGACGCCCCGGCGGGAATGGTGCCCAGCAGCGCGGCCGACAGCAGATAGCCGGCGGCGGCCCCGAGCACCACGAAGTAGAAGCCGGACTCGTCCAGCGCCAGCGCGGCGCCCGCGAGGAGACCGCCCACGCCCATGCCGGCGTTGCGCAGACTGCGCTGCAGGGCGAGCAGCTTGTCCCGGTCGGTCCCCTGGACGATGTCCGCCACGAACGACTGGATCGCCGGCGGATACGAGGTGTCGCCGAGGGCGACCGGCAGCATCACCGCGAACATGACCGCGCCGTTGTCGACCAGGGGATAGGCGCAGAACGCCGCGGCGCGCAGCAGATAGCCGCCGACCAGCACCGCGCGGGCGCCGAAGCGGTCGATGAGCACGCCGGCGACCGGGTTGCTCACCAGACCGATCACCGAGGCGGCCGTCACTATGGCGCCGACCTGGGTCAGCGGCAGCCCGGTGACGTGGTGGAAGTACAGCAGCGACAGCGGCAGGTACATGCCGCTGCCGGTCGCGTCGACGACCATGCCGAGCATGTACTTGGCGCGGACGGACGACAGCTTGCCCTTCACGGCGTCTCCCTGGTGCTCTCGGCCCCGGCACGGTCCTGCGGCAGCGGCACGATCTTCGTCTCGGCGATGATCCGGTCGCCGAGGTCGCGCAGTCGGCGCTCGCACTCGACACGGGTCGGGGCCGAGCCCACCGCCGCGGTGAGGAAGTCGGCGGAGCCCGCGGCCGGGGCGATCACCTGCCCCTCCTCGGCGAACAGCCAGAAGCCCTTCACCCACTCCTCGTCCGGGACGGCGGGCAGCGAGCGCACCAGTCCGGGCCGCTTCATCGTGAGCACCTGACCGGACATGCAGCGAGGCCGCAGCGGCGCCCCGTCGCCCGGCACGCCCTCGATCGCGGGCAGCGGGAGACCGGCCTCGGCCCGGGTCACGTGCACGGCGAGCCGGATGCCGAAGAGGGTCTCGAACACCTCCCGGATCTTCGCGCCGCCCGACCGGCCCGCGATCTCGCACAGCACGAGCCGGTCGTCGGGCGTGTGGAAGACCTCGGCGTGGAAGGCGTGGGTGCGCAGCCGGGAGCCCTCGGGTTTGAGTGCGGCCAGGGTCCGCTCGATCAGCGCCAGCAGCCGCGGGGTGAGCGGGTCGTCCACGTCCAGGGTCAGATCGACCCGCGGACCGGGGTCGGCCCCGAACGAGGCCAGGTCGTACTGGTACTGCGACGGCCAGGCGGCGACCGTACGGCCGTCCACCACCAGGCCGTCGACATGGCACATCCGCCCGGGCACGTACGCCTCGACCAGCAGGTCGTCGCGCGAGCCGTCGCCGTAGGCCTCGGCGAGGCACGCCTGAAGCTCGTCGCGGTCGGCGAGGATGCGCAGTCCGACGGAGTTGTAGCCCGACCGGTGCTTGAGCACGACCGGGAACCCGTGCCGTTCGGCGAAGTCGCGGGCCTGCGCGGCGGTGCCCGCCACGGTGTGCGGGGCGACCTCGATGCCTGCCTGCCCGGCCAGCCGCTTCATCAGCGCCTTGTCGCGGAACGGGGCGACGTCGGCGCTCCACGCCCCGTCGAGGCCGAGCCGCTCGCGCAGTTCGGCCGCCAGGGCGACGTCCGCCTCGTGGTGGGCGACGACATGGGTGACGCCGTGCTCCTCGGCGAGGGCGAGCGCGCGCTCCGGCACCGCCTCGTCGTCGAGGGTGTCGAAGAGTTCGAGGCGGGTGAAGCCGTGCCCGGCGCCGTCCGGCGGTTCCTCGCCGGCCAGCCGGATCTTGTCGCGGGCGGCGAGGACGACGACGTCGCCGCGGTAGGGCTCGCCCCCGTCGAGGCCGGGCACGTCGCCGTCCAGCCACGCCCGGTACGGGAACGGGCCGAAGGGGTTGCGGTGCAGGATCAGAACGCTCATGCCTCGATCACCGTCCGGTCGCTCACCGGGGCGGCCTCGGCCAGGCCCGGCCGGCCGTCCGCGTCCTTCACCCGCACCTTCACCACGCCGCCGATGAGTTCGGCGCCGCGCCGGACGGCCGCGGCGGTGTCCTCGCCGGTCACGGCGACCAGGCCCAGCCGGTCCCAGTTGTCCCGCAGCGGACGCACCGTCTCGCCGGGCCTGGCGCCGACGCGCACCGCGAGCACGTCGGGCAGCGCCTCCGCCTCGGCCACGCCCTCCACCGACTCCACGACGTCGCCGGGCCGGCCCACCAGCGACCGCACGGCCGCCGCGCCGCGCGGCTCGGGCCGCTCCGGCAGTTCCTCGGCCAGCCCGAACGGCGCGGCGAGGGCGAGCGTGACGGTGTCGATGCCGTAGACGCTGTGCACCAGGTCGGTGATGCCGTCGCCGGCGATCCGGTTGTGGCTCTCGATGACGCGGGGGCCGCGCGAGCCGATCCGTATCTCGGTGTGGCAGACGCCGTCGCGGATGCCGAGCCGCTCCAGGAACCCCACGACGGCCTCGCGGACCTGGGCGTCGACCGCCGGGGAGATCCGGGCGGGCACCGCGTGCCCCAGTTCGGCGAAGTGCGCGGGGTCGGTGAACTTCTCGGTGATCGCGACGACGACGTGGCGCCCCGCCGAGCTGAACGACTCCACGCTGTACTCGGGGCCGTCGAGGTACTCCTCCATCAGGAAGTCCTGCAGCAGCATCAGCGTGGAGACCCGGTCCGTCCTGGTCCCCGACAGCCGCTGGACCGCCTCCCACACCCGGTCGGCGTCGCCGGGCCCCTCCAGGCGGTGCACGCCGATGCTGGCGGTGGCGTCGGTCGGCTTCACGATGAAGGGGTAGCCGCACTCCTGCCCGAAGGCGTCCAGGTCCCGGCGCTCGCGCAGCGGCCGGGCGCGTACCGCGTCGGGGTCCAGGGCGGCCAGGTGCTCGCGCATCACCACCTTGTCGCGGAAGCGCCGGGTCACCTCGTAACCGGTGCCGCCGAGTCGGAACAGGTCGTTGACGCGGGCCGCGTTCTCCAGGCCCGGCTCGGTGATCGAGGTCGCGGCGGCGAACCCGGGGGAGTCCCACAGGCGCCGGACGATCGGCTCCACGAGGTCCCAGCGCGTGTAGTCCACGACCTCCACGAGGTCGGCGAGGCGCTCCTGCTCGGCGCTGACCTTGGTGGGATGCTGCAGCAGCAGGACGTGCAGCCCCAACCGCTTCGCCTTGGCGACGGTTTCGTCGGTGGCGCCGACGAGCAGCAGCGAACGCTCAGGATTCATGGGTCCGTTCCGATCCGTTTCCGGCCTCCGGGGACTCCGGGGCCTCGGGAGTTTCCCGGACCTCCGGCCACCAGCTGAGGTAGCGCTCGCCGGAGTCGGGGAAGACGGTGACCACCGTGGCGCCGGCCAGGTCGTGCCGGCGGGCCAGCTCCACACAGCCGTACGCGGCGGCGCCCGCGGAGATGCCGACCAGCAGCCCGGTGGAGGCGGCGATGGCGCGGGTGGTGGCCGCGGCGTCCTCGTCGTCCACGACGATCACCTCGTCGACGGCCGCCACGTCGGTGACCGGGCTGGTGAACCCGCCGTTGAGGCCGGGGATGCGGTGCGGTCCCGGCTCACCGCCCGACAGCAGGGGCGAGCCCGCGGGCTCTACCGCCACGACCCGCAACCGCGGGTTCCGCTCCCGGAGACAGTGCGCGATGCCGGTCAGGGTGCCGCCGGTGCCGACGCCGCACACCAGGTAATCGACGCGGCCCCCGGTGTCCCGCCAGATCTCGGGGCCCGTCGTCTCGTAGTGGGCGCGCGGGTTGGCCGCGTTCAGGTGCTGGCCCGCGTACCAGGAACCGGGGGTGTCGGCGTGCAGCTTCTCGGCGCGCTCCACGCAGCCGGCGAAACCGAGGGTGTGGTCGGTGAACTCGACCTCGGCGCCCAGCATCCGCAGCGTCAGCACACGCTCCATGGAGGCGTTGTCCGGCAGCACGATCCGGCACGCGTAGCCCCGCGCGGCGGCCAGGCCGGCCAGTGCGATGCCGGTGTTGCCTGAGGTGGACTCGATCACCGTGCCGCCGGGCCGCAGCTCGCCCGACTCCTCGGCGGCGCGCAGCATGTAGAGGGCGGCCCGGTCCTTGATGCTGGACAGCGGGTTGGCCGCCTCCAGCTTGGCCAGCACCCGCGCGTCGGCGGGCAGCCCGGCCAGGCTCAGCCGCAGCATCGGGGTGTTGCCCACGAGTTCGTCGAGCGAGCCGACGACACGGCCGGCGGATGATGGGGTCACGGGGCCCTCCGGATCGGGTTCTGCACAGCCGTGAATCTGGCACCCTCCGGAGGCGAAGGCCACGCCGCCCATGGTTCGGGTCACCGCACTGCATCGATTGCGGGGGTCTGCAACACCGCCGGAAACCGACCGCGTCCGTACCGTCGGACGGACGCCCCGGAAGGCGGACCCGACCGGGTGCGGGCCGGTCACGCGAGGGGCCCGGCGCACCCGCGGTCCCCGCCCGATCATAAGGAAGCTCTCATGCCGCACGTCACCATTCAGCACTTCCCGAAGAACCTCACCCCCGAGCAGCGGTCCCGCCTGGTGGAGCGGGTGACCGCCGCCGTCGAGGAGGCGTTCGAGGTCGAGGAGCGGGTGATCTCCATCGCTCTGGCGCCCGTTGCGCCCGAGGACTGGGACGAGCAGGTGTACCAGCCGGAAATCGCCGCCCGCCGCGAGGAGTTGGCGAAGGCGCCGGGCTACTGACCGAGCGTCCCCGGGCACGGCCGGGATATCCGGCCCCGCCCCCACGGGCGAGCGCCGCGGGCACGGCCGGGGTGCGTCACGGTGAACGCCGGGCGGCGCGGCCGGCCGCGAGCGCGGCGGCGGTCCCGCCGGCACGGCGGGCGCCGGGCCGGCTCCCCGGGGTCCGGCCCGCCCGGCCCGGTGGTCAGCGCCGCGTGAGGTGGGTGCGGATCAGGGAGACGACCGTGGCGGCGTGGGCGTTGAGATAGAAGTGGCCGCCGGGGAACTCGTGCAGGGAGAACCGGTCCGTGGTGTGATCCGACCAGGCCGCGGCCTCGTCCCGGGTGACCTCCGGGTCGTGGTCGCCGGTGAGGACGGTGATCGGGCAGGACAGCGGAGGCCCGGGGCGGTGCCGGTACGTCTCCGCCGCCTTGTAGTCGCTGCGGATCGCGGGCAGCACCATGCGCAGCAGCTCCTCGTCCTCCAGCGCCCTCGGGTCCGTGCCGCTGAGCTGCCTGATGGTGTCGATCAGGCTGTCGTCGTCGCCGAGGTGCACCCGCCCGTCACGGTGCCGTGACGGGGCCCGGCGCCCGGAGGCGAACAGCTCCACCGGGCCCGTGCCGGCCGCCTCCAGCCGCAGCGCCACCTCGTACGCCAGCGTGGCGCCCAGGCTGTGGCCGAACAGCGCCAGCGGGCGGTCGGTCCAGGGGCCGAGCGCGGTGGTCGCCCGCTCGGCGAGCTCCCCGACGTCGTCGAGGCACGGCTCGGTGCGCCGGTCCTGGCGGCCCGGGTACTGGATCGCCAGCACGTCGACCGCGGGCGACAGCGCCTGGGACACCGGGAAGTAGTAACTGGCCGAACCGCCGGCGTGCGGAAAACAGACCAGGCGCGTCCCGGCCGTGTCGGCGGGATGGAACCGCCGTACCCAACTGTCCGTCCCCGTCGACACGTTCGTCATGGCACTCATGAAAGCCGCTACGGGCGCGCGGCGACCCCGGGAGCGGCCCCAGAAGCGCGTCCCCGCACCCCTACAGGGCCCGTCCGGGGGCGTGCGGGCCGCAGCGCACACAGGGCCCGGGGGCCGTGCGAGCCCGTCCGTCCCAGGGCGTCCGGGACGTCGGGGGACGATTCCCCACCCCTATGGACGCCGTGATCCCAGGGGTGGGCCCCGGACGGGAGAACAGCCGGGTCCGTAGGGGTGCCGCCGGGTTTTTCGCCGCCCGTAGCGTGCGATTCCAGCCGTGGGCGGCTTCCCCGCAGCAGCGACGCCGAACTTGGAGTGTGCAGATGGCCCGGTCCGGAGGCTTCGACCCCGACGTCCCTGACACGCAGCGGGCACACGGAGCGGGCGCGGAGCCGGGGCCGGCGCCCTTCGTCCCGCGGCTCGCGGGACTGCCGGCCCCCGAACAGGAGCGGCTGCTGCTGGAGTTGGTGTGCGAGCACACCGTCCAGGTGGTCCGCAAGGTCCGGCCGTCGGAGCCGGCCGCGCTCACCGACCCCCGGCGCCCCTTCCGCGAGTGCGGCCTGGACTCCCTCGGCCTCGTCGAACTCCACGCCCGCCTCGGCGCCGTCACCGGGCTGGCCCTGCCCGTCACCGTCGCCTTCGACCACCCCAGCCCCGAACGGCTGGCCGCGTTCCTGCGCGCCGAACTCCTCGGGTCGGGCGCGGAGCACACGGCGGACGACGACGCGCGGCCGGACCGGGCGGCGGACGACGACGATCCCGTGGCCGTCGTCGGATTCGGCGGGCGCTACCCGGGAGGGGTCTCCTCCGCCCGGGAGCTGTGGGACGTCGTGTCCCAAGGGCGCAGCACCGTAGGCCCGTTCCCCACCGACCGCGACTGGGACCTCGACGCCCTCCTCGGGGCGGACCCGGACGCGGCCGGCGCCGTCACCACCCGCATCGGCGGCTTCCTCGACGACGTCGGCGGGTTCGACGCGGACTTTTTCGGCATCGGCCCGCGCGAGGCCCTGGCGATGGACCCCCAGCAGCGGCTCCTGCTGGAGACCGCCTGGGAGGCGCTGGAGGACTCCGGCATCGACCCCCGCTCGCTGCGCGGCAGCCGCACCGGCGTGTTCGTGGCCGCCGGCGCCACCGAGTACGGCGTACGGATGCACGAGGCGCCGCAGAACCTGGCCGGCTACCTCGTCACCGGCGGCGCGCTGAGCGTCGCCTCCGGCCGCGTCGCCTACACCCTGGGCCTGGAGGGCCCCGCGCTCACCATCGACACCGCCTGCTCCGGCTCGCTCGTGTCCCTGCACCTCGCCGCCCAGTCGCTGCGCCGCGGCGAGTGCGCGCTGGCCCTCGCCGGCGGCGTCACCGTGCTGGGCAGCCCCGGCCTGTTCATGGAGTTCGGCCGGCAGCAGGGACTGGCCCCCGACGGCGTCGTCAAGGCGTTCGCCGCGGCGGCCGACGGCACCGGCTTCGCGGAGGGCGCCGGCCTGCTGGTCCTGGAGCGGCTCTCCGACGCCCGGCGCAACGGCCACCCGGTGCTGGCGCTGCTGCGCGGCTCCGCGATCAACCAGGACGGCGCCAGCAACGGCCTCACCGCTCCCAGCGGCACCGCACAGCAGCGGGTCATCCGCCAGGCGCTGGCCGCCGCCGGGCTGACCCCCGACCAGGTCGACGCCGTCGAGGCGCACGGCACCGGCACCACCCTCGGCGACCCCGTCGAGGCCCAGGCCCTCATCGCCGCCTACGGACGCGGCCGCTCGCCCGAACGGCCGCTGTGGCTGGGCTCGGTCAAGACCAACATCGGCCACACCCAGGCCGCGGCCGGCGTGGCCGGCGTCATCAAGATGATCGGCGCCATGCGGCACGGCGTCCTGCCCAGGACGCTGCACGTGGACGCGCCCTCGCCCAACGTCGACTGGTCGTCCGGCGCCGTCCGGCTGCTGACCGAGGAAGTCCCCTGGGAGACGGACGGCCGTCCCCGCCGCGCGGGCGTCTCCGGCTTCGGCATCAGCGGCACCAACGCCCACCTCATCCTGGAGGAGCCCCCGAGCGAGGACGTCACCGCGCAGGCCGCGGCGCCCGCGGGAGCGGCGCAGTCCCCGGCCCTGCTGATGGTCTCCGGCCGCGGCGAGGCCGGTTTGCGCGCCCAGGCCGAACGGCTCGCGTCCCACCTGGAGTCCGCCGCCGGCACACCCGACCTCGCCGACCTCGCCCACGCCCTCGGCACCACCCGCGCCGCCCTCGAACACCGCGCCCTCGTCCTCGCCGACGACCACGCCGGCCTCCTCACCGCCCTGCGCGCCGTCGCCGAGGGCCGCACCGCCCCCGGCGTCCACACCGGGGAGGCCACCGCGGGCCGGCTCGCGTTCCTGTTCACCGGCCAGGGCAGCCAGCGACCGGCCATGGGACGCGAACTCCACGACCGCTTCCCGGTGTTCGCCGCCGCACTGGAGGAGGCCATCGGCCATCTCGACCTCCAGCTGGACGTGTCCCTGTGGGACGTCCTGTTCGCCGAGGAGGGCTCCGCCGACGCCGGCCTGCTCGACACGACGATGTACGCGCAGGCCGCGCTGTTCGCCGTGGAGACGGCCCTGTTCCGGCTGCTGGAGTCCTGGGGCGTGCGCCCCGACTTCCTCGCCGGCCACTCCGTCGGCGAACTGGCCGCCGCGCACGCCGCCGGGGTGCTGGGCCTCGCCGACGCGGCGACGCTGGTGGGCGCCCGCGGCCGGCTGATGCAGGAGCTGCCGGCCGACGGCGCCATGGTCGCCGTCCGGGCCACCGAGGCGGAGGTACGGCCACTGCTCGGCGACCTGGTCGACATCGCCGCCGTCAACGGCCCCGAGTCCCTGGTCGTCTCCGGCGCGACGGAGCCCGCCCTCGCACTCGCCGCGCACTTCGCCGACCGGGGCCGCAGGACCCGCAGGCTGCGCGTGAGCCACGCCTTCCACTCGCCGCTCATGGAGCCGATGCTCGCCGCCTTCCACCGCGTCGCCCGCATCCTCGACTACTCCCCGCCCCGGATCCCCCTCGTCTCGAACGTGACCGGACGCCTCGCCACCACCGAGGAACTGTGCTCCCCGGAGTACTGGGTGCGGCACGTCCGCCACGCGGTGCGGTTCGCCGACGGCGTCGACCGGCTGGCCGGGCACGGCGTGCGCACCTTCCTCGAACTGGGCCCCGACCCGGTCCTCAGCGCCATGGGCCGCGACTGCCTCGAAGACCGCGCCCCCGACGCGGTGTTCGCGCCGCTGCTGCGGACTGGCCGCCCGGAGGCGCACGAGGCGCTGTCCGCGCTCGCCACCGCCGCCGCACGCGGCGCCACCCCCGACTGGGCGGCGCTCCACCCCGGCCGCGCGGGACGCCGCGTCCCGCTGCCCACGTACGCCTTCCGGCGCCGCCGCTACTGGATCAACGCGCCGCGCCCCTCCGGCGACCCGTCCGGCCTCGGCCAGCTCGCCGCCGGCCACCCCCTGCTCGGCGCGGTGGTGGGCCTCGCCGGCTCCGACACGACCCTGCTCACCGGCAGGGTGTCCCTGGCCACGCATCCCTGGCTGGCCGACCACGTGATCTTGGGCGCCGCCCTGCTGCCCGGCACCGCGTTCGTCGAGCTGGCGGTCCGCGCGGGCGACCAGACCGGCTGCCCCCGGCTGGAGGAACTGACCCTGGAGACGCCGCTGGCGCTGCCGCCGACGGGCGGCGTCGCCCTCCAGGTGGCGGTCGGCCCCGCGGACGGCTCGGGCCGCCGCACCGTCGAGTTCCACGCCCGCCCCGAGGACGACGCCCCGGCCGAGGACGCCTGGGTACGGCACGCCGCGGGCGTCCTCGCCCCCGGCGACACGCCGTCACCGGACGCGCGGGAGGCCCTCGCCGCGCTGGCCGCGCAATGGCCGCCCGCCGGCGCCGAACCCGTCGACACGAGCGGCCTGTACGACGACCTGGCGGACGAGGGCTACGGCTACGGGCCCGCCTTCCGCGGCGTGCGGGCGGTGTGGCGGCGCGGCGGGGAGGTCTTCGCCGAGGTCGCGCTCCCCGAAGGGGCGGCCGGTGCCGACGCGCCCGGCTTCGGCCTGCACCCGGCGCTGCTGGACGCGGCCCTGCACGCCTCCGACCTCGCCGGGCAGCGGTCCGGGGAGCGCGAGCCCAGGGTGCCGTTCTCCTGGAACGGGTTCACGCTGCACTCCGCGGGCGCCGCCTCCGTCCGGGTGCGCCTGGTCACCCCGGACCGCGACGTGATCTCGCTCGCCGTCGCCGACGCCACCGGCGCGCCGGTGGCGTCGGTGGACTCGCTCACGGTACGGCCCGTGCCGCGGGCGGGGACGGGGAGCGGTGCGTTGTTCCGGGTGCGGTGGCAGCCGCTTGCCGCCGCCGGGGCGGAGGGGCCGGTGGCCGCAGCGGCCGAGCCGCCCGGCCCGGGGCCGGCGGTGGCCTCGGCAGGGCCGGCGGGCCCGGCGGAATCGGAGGCCCCGGGGAGCGGGGGCCCGGACCTGGACTTCCACCGCGTCACGGAGGGGGCGGGCGCCGACGTGCCCGCCGCCGTCCGCGCGGTCGCCGGCGAGGCGCTCGCCGTGGTGCAGGCCCGGCTCGCCGACGAGCAGCAGGCCGCCTCGCGCCTCGTCGTGGTCACCCGGGGCGCGGTGGCCGTCCGGGAGGGCGAGCGGGCCGATCCGGTCCAGGCGCCGGTGTGGGGCCTCGTACGGTCGGCGCAGGCCGAGCACCCGGGCCGCCTCCTGCTGCTGGACCTCGACGGGACCGCAGCGTCGGACGCCGCGCTCGCCTCCGCGACCGCCACGGCCCTCGCCGCGGGCGAGACCGAACTCGCCCTGCGCGACGGGGAGATCCACGTGCCCCGGCTGGCGCCGGCCCCGCGTGCCCGGCAGGAGCCGGCCTCGCCGTGGAACCCCGACGGAACCGTGCTGATCACCGGCGGCACCGGAGGCCTCGGCGCCGGCCTGGCCCGCCACCTGGTCGCCGAACACGGCGTACGGCACCTCCTGCTGGCCGGCCGACGGGGCGCCAACGCCCCCGGCGCACCCGAACTCGTCGCGGAACTCGCCGACCTGGGCGCGCGGGCGACGGTGACGGCCTGCGACGTCGCCGACCGCGCCCAGCTCGCGGCCCTGCTCGCCGCGGTCCCCGCCGCGCACCCGCTCACCGCCGTGGTGCACGCCGCCGGGGTGATCGACGACGGCCTGGTGGGCTCGCTGACCCCGGACCGCCTGGACCGGGTCATGCGGCCCAAGGTGGACGCGGCATGGGCCCTGCACGAACTCACCCTGGACCAGGACCTGTCCGCGTTCGTCCTGTACTCCTCGGCCGCGACCCTCCTCGACGGCGCGGGCCAGGCCAACTACGCGGCGGCCAACGCGTTCCTGGACGCGCTCGCCACCCAGCGCGCCGCCGACGGCCGGCCGGTGACCTCGCTGGCCTGGGGCCTGTGGGCCGGGGGCGGCGGCATGGGGGAGCGGCTGGACGACACCGCCCTGCAGCGCATCCGACGCCTGGGCCTGGTGCCGCTGACCTTCGAGGAGAACCTGCGGCTGCTCGACGAGGCGCTGGCCGGCGACGAGCCGGCGGTGCTGCCCCTGCGGGTCGACCGCCGGGCTCTGCTCGGCCGTCCCGACGGAGTGCCCGCCCTCCTGCGGGACCTGGCGGGCGGGCCCGCGCGGCGCACGGCGGCGACCGGCCGCGCGCGGGCCGGCGCGGGACCGGACGCGGCGCCGATGGCGCGGCGGCTGGCCGCGCTCGACGAGGCACAGCGGTCCGAGGTCCTGCTGAACCTGGTCCGCGCCGAGGCCGCCGCGGTCCTCGGCCACGACGGCGCCGAACGGGTCGGCCCCGCCCGGGCGTTCAGCGACATCGGCTTCGACTCACTGGCCGCCGTCGAACTGCGCAACCGGCTCTCCGCCGCCACCGGGCTGCGCCTGAGCGCCACCCTCACCTTCGACTACCCGACCTCGACCGCGCTCGCGGGCCACCTGGCGGACAAGCTGTTCGCCGGAGCCGCCCCCGCCCCGGCCGACGAGACCGCCGCTTCCGCGACGGCCCTGCGGCCGGCCGACGACGACCCCATCGCCATCGTCGGCATGGCCTGCCGCTACCCCGGGGACGTCGCCTCACCGGAGGACCTGTGGCGGCTGGTGACCGAGGGCGCCGACGTCATCTCCGGGTTCCCCACCGACCGCGGCTGGGCCGACGACCTGTACGACCCGGAACCCGGCAAACCCGGACGCACCTACTCCACCGACGGCGGATTCCTCCACGACGCCGCACAGTTCGACCCCGGCTTCTTCGGCATCAGCCCCCGCGAGGCCCACGCCATGGACCCGCAGCAGCGCCTGCTGCTGGAGGTCGCCTGGGAGACGCTGGAGCGGGCCGGGATCGACCCGGCCTCGCTGCGGGGCAGCCGTACCGGAGTCTTCGCCGGGGTCATGTACCACGACTGGGGGCTGCGGCTGGGCCCCCTGCCCGAGGACCTCGCCGCCTACCACGGCAGCGGCAGCCTGGCCGGCATGGCCTCCGGCCGCATTGCCTACACGCTCGGCCTGGAGGGCCCCGCGATCACCGTCGACACCGCCTGCTCGTCGTCCCTGGTGGCGATGCACTGGGCGAGCCAGGCCCTGCGCCGCGGCGAGTGCACGCTCGCACTGGCGGGCGGCGCGACGGTGATGTCCACGCCGGACACCTTCCTCGACATGAGCAGGCAGCGGGGCCTGGCCGCCGACGGCCGCTGCAAGTCCTTCGGGGCGGGCGCGGACGGCACCGGCTGGAGCGAGGGCGTCGGCCTCGTGCTGCTGGAGCGGCTGTCCGACGCCCGGCGCAACGGGCACCGGGTACTGGCGGTACTGCGCGGCTCCGCCGTCAACTCCGACGGCGCGTCCAACGGGCTGACCGCCCCCAACGGCCCCGCACAGCAGCGCGTCATCCGCCGGGCGCTGGCCGACGCGGGGCTCACCCCGGCGGACGTCGACGCGGTCGAGGGCCACGGCACCGGCACCCGGCTCGGCGACCCCATCGAGGCGCAGGCCCTGCTGGAGACCTACGGCCAGGAACGCCCCGCCGACGGCGAGCCGCTGCTGCTGGGCTCGGTCAAGTCCAACATGGGCCACACCCAGGCGGCCTCGGGCACGGCCGGCGTGATCAAGATGGTGCAGGCCATGCGGCACGGCCTGCTGCCCGCCACCCTGCACGCCGAGCAGCCCTCCGACCAGGTGGACTGGTCCGCCGGCGCGGTACGGCTGCTCACCGGGGCGACGCCCTGGCCGGACCGCGGGCGTCCGCGCCGCGCCGGCGTCTCCTCCTTCGGCATCAGCGGCACCAACGCCCACGTGATCATCGAACAGGCGCCGGCCGAGACCCCGCACCGTCCTCGCCCGCAGGAGCCCGCCGACAGGGCCCTGCCCTGGGTGCTGTCCGCCCGGACCCCGCAGGCGCTGCGGGCCCAGGCCGCCCGGCTCGCCGCCTTCGCCCGCACCCTGCGCGACGACCAGGTCGCCGACGCCGCCCGCGCGCTGGCCACCACCCGGACCGCCATGGAGCACCGCGCGGTCGTCGTCGCCGCCGACCGAGACGAGTTCGCCCGCGCCCTCGACGGCCCGCTCCCCGCGGGGCAGGTCCGCGACGGCAGGACCGCCTTCCTGTTCACCGGGCAGGGCGCCCAGCGCCTCGGCATGGGCCGCGCCCTGCACGCCGCCTTCCCGCACTTCGCGGACGCCTTCGACGCCGTGGCCGCGGAAGTGGACGCGCACCTGGACCGGCCGCTGCGCGAGGTGATGTGGGGCACGGACCCGGCCGCCCTCGACCGCACCGAGTACGCCCAGCCCGCCCTGTTCGCGCTGGAGGTCGCCCTGTTCCGGCTGGCGGAGTCCTGGGGCCTGCGCCCCGACGTGCTCGTCGGCCACTCCGTCGGGGAGATCGCCGCCGCCCACGTCGCCGGGGTGCTGTCCCTGCCCGACGCCGCCCGGCTGGTCGCCGCGCGCGGCCTGCTGATGCGGGAACTGCCCGCCGGCGGCGCCATGGTCGCCGTACGCGCGAGCGAGGACGAGGTGCTGCCGCTGCTGTCCGGCCGGGTCGGCCTCGCCGCCGTCAACGGGCCCCGGTCCGTCGTCCTGTCCGGCGCCGAGGACGCCGTCGCCGAGGCGGCGGACCGGCTGGCGGCGCGGGGACGCACGACCACCCGGCTCACCGTCTCGCACGCCTTCCACTCCCCGCTGATGGAACCGATGCTCGCCGCGTTCCGCGCCGTCGCCGAGCAACTGACCTACGCACCCCCGCGCCTGCCGATCGTCTCCACGGTGACCGGCGCCCCGGCCGAGGACGGCGACCTCGTCACCCCGGAGTACTGGGTGCGGCACGTCCGCGCGACGGTCCGCTTCGCCGACGCGCTGCGGGCCGCCGAGCGCGCCGGGGCCGTCGCCTTCGCCGAGATCGGCCCCGACGCCGTGCTCACCGCGCTCGCCCGGGAGTGCCTCGACACCGGCCGGGCCGGCGTGTGCGTGCCGCTGCTGCGCCGCGACCGCGACGAGGAGCGCGAGGTCCTCGCCGGCGCCGGCGCCCTGTGGGCCAAAGGCGCGTCCG
This sequence comes from Streptomyces sp. NPDC006610, assembly GCF_040611575.1. Taxonomy (NCBI): domain Bacteria; kingdom Bacillati; phylum Actinomycetota; class Actinomycetes; order Kitasatosporales; family Streptomycetaceae; genus Streptomyces; species Streptomyces sp. NPDC006610. The sequence continues at coordinate 13,662 of NZ_JBEXOP010000052.1, read as the reverse complement.
TGGCCTGGGACGCGGTCCTCGGCGACCGCGGGCACGGCCACGTCGACCTGCCGACGTACGCCTTCCAGCGGCAGCGCTACTGGCTGCGCGCGGCGGCCGGAGCGGGCGACGTCGGCTCCGCGGGACTGGACCCCGTCGACCACCCGATCCTCGGCGCCGCCGCCCTTTCCCCGGAGAACGGCAGCGTCGTGCTGACCGGCCGCCTCTCCCCGACCGGCCAGCCCTGGACCGCCGACCACGCCGTCCTCGGCTCCGTCCTGCTGCCCGGCACCGCCTTCGTCGAGCTGGCCGTGCGCGCCGGCGACGAGACCGGCTGCGACCGGCTCGAGGAACTCACCCTGGAAGCGCCGCTGGTCCTGCCCGAACGGGGCGGCGTCGCGCTGCGCGTCGTGGCCGGCCCCCCGGACGGGACCGGCCGCCGCACTCTGCACATCCACTCCCGCCGCGACGGCGCCCCGGCCGACGCCTGGACCCGCCACGCAGCCGGCTTCCTCACCCCCCGAACCGCCGCCGCACCCGACACCCCCGCCCCGACCGCGGACCTCACCCGGTGGCCCCCCGCCGGGGCCACCCCCGTCGACCTGACCGACGCCTACGACCGGCTGCGCGAACGCGGCTACCACTACGGTCCCGCCTTCCAGGGCATGCGGGCCGCCTGGCGACGCGGCGACGAACTCTTCGCCGAGGTCGCCCTCCCCGACGACCCGGCGGCCGGCGCCGTACGCGGCGAGGCCGCCCGCTACGGCCTGCACCCGGCGCTGCTCGACACCGCCATGCACGCCGACGTCCTGGTCGACCGGGACGAGGGCGGCTCGGGGGCGCTGCTGCCGTTCGCCTGGAGCGGCGTCACACTGCACTCCACCGGTGCCGCCGCCCTGCGGGTGTGGGTGCGCAGGATCCGGGGCGCCGAGGAGTCGGCGATGATCGTCGCCGACGAGACCGGACAGCCGGTCATGACCGTGGAGTCGCTGATCTCCCGACCGGTCTCCGCACGCCGGCTCGACGCGGCCCGCGGCACGGTCGCCGACGCGCTGCTCCACGTCGAGTGGACCCCGCTCGCCCCCGCACCCGCCGCACGCGGACGCCACGCCTTCCTGGACGCCGACCACGCCGGTACGGCGGCCCCGGCGGACGCCCTCGCGGCGCTCGCCGACGGCACGGACCCGCTGCCCGACGTCGTCCTCGCACTGTGCCCCCGGCCCGCCGCGCCCGACACTCCCGGCGCGGTGCGGCAGACGACCGCCCACGTCCTGGCGCTCGTGCAGGCGTGGCTCGCGGACGAGCGGCTCGCCACCACCGGGCTGGCCGTCGTCACCCAGGGCGCGGTCGCGGCCGTCGGCGACGCCGACCTCACCGACCTCGCCCAGGCGCCCGTATGGGGACTGGTCCGCGCGGCCCAGGCCGAGAACCCCGGTCGGCTCCTCCTGATCGACACCGACGGCACGGAGGAGTCCCGGCGCCGGCTGCCCGCCGCCGCACTGCTCGGCGAACCCGAACTCGCCGTCCGTGCGGGCCGGTTCCTGGTCCCCGGGCTCGCCCGGACCGCCGTACCCGACGCCGGCGCCCCCTGGGACGCCGACGGCACCGTCCTGATCACCGGCGGCACCAGCGGTCTCGGCGCGCTCACCGCCCGCCACCTCGTCACCGAGCACGGCGTGCGCAGCCTGCTGCTGACCAGCAGACGCGGCATGGACGCCCCCGCCGCCCGGGAGCTGACCGCCGAACTGCGCGACCTCGGCGCCCACGTCACGGTGGCCGCCTGCGACGCCGCCGACCGCGACGCACTGGCCGCCGCCCTGGGCGCCGTCCCCGCCGACCGGCCGCTGACCGGTGTCGTGCACGCCGCCGGCGTCGTGGACCCCGGCCTGATCGGCGACCTGACGCCCGAGCGGCTGGACACCGTCCTGCGCCCCAAACTCGATGCCGCCTGGCACCTGCACGAGCTGACGAAGGAACAGAGCCTGACCGCGTTCGTCCTGTTCTCCTCCGCCGGCGGCCTCGTCATGCCGGCCGGACAGGCCAACTACGCCGCCGCCAACGTCTTCCTCGACGCCCTCGCCCACCATCGCAGGGCCGCCGGACTGCCCGCCACCGCCCTCGCCTTCGGCCTGTGGGCCGTCGCCACCGGCCTCGGCGGCGACCTCACCGACGCCGACCTCGACCGCACCGCCCGCCTCGGCCTGCCCGCCCTGCCCGCCACCGAGGGCCTCGCCCTCCTCGACGCCGCCCTGCGCACCCCCCACGCCCTGCTCGCCCCGCTCAAGACCGACCCCGCCGCCCTCCGCGCACGCGGCGACGACACCCCGCCCCTGCTGCGGGCCCTCGCCGCCCGCACCACCGCCCGCCGCACCGCGCGTACCACTGCCGCCCCCGCGACCGGCGACCTCGCCCGCGGCCTCGCCGCACTGACCCCGGCCGCGCGGGAACGCGCCCTCCTCGACCTGGTCGCGACCCACGTCGCCACCGTCCTCGGCCACACCGGCGCCGCGGCCGTCGGCCCCGACCGCGCCTTCAAGGAACTCGGCTTCGACTCCCTCGCCGCCGTCGAACTGCGCAACGCCCTCACCACCGCCACCGGCCTGCGGCTCCCGGCGACCCTGGTCTTCGACCACCCCACCACCCGCTCCGTCGCCGCCCTCCTCGCCGACCGGCTCCGCACGGACCCGGAACCGGAAGCCGCGCCGGGGCCGGAACCGGCCGCCGTCGCCGTCCCGGACGACGAACCCGTGGCGATCATCGGCATCGCCTGCCGCTTCCCCGGCGGCGTCCGCGGCCCCGAGGACCTGTGGGACCTCGTCGCCGACGGCCGCGACGCCGTGGCCGGCTTCCCCGCCGACCGCGGCTGGGACACCGAGGGCGTCTACGACCCCGAGCCCGGGCTGCCCGGCCGCACCTACACCCGCGCGGGCGGATTCCTCTACGACGCCGCCGACTTCGACCCCGACTTCTTCGGCATCTCACCGCGCGAGGCGGTGGCCATGGACCCGCAGCAGCGCCTGCTGCTGGAGGCGTCCTGGGAGGCCTTCGAACGCGCCGGCATCGACCCGGCGAGCATGCGCGGCACCCAGACCGGCGTCTACGCCGGCGTCATGTACCACGACTACGGCACCCGTCTGCAGGAGATCCCCGACGACGTCGCCGGCTACCTCGGCAACGGCACCGCGGCCAGCGTCCTCACCGGCCGCGTCGCCTACACCCTCGGCCTCGAAGGCCCCGCCGTGAGCGTCGACACCGCCTGCTCCTCCTCCCTGGTCGCCCTCCACATGGCCTGCCAGGCCATCCGGCGCGGCGAGGTCGGCATGGCCCTGGCCGGCGGCGTGACCGTGATGTCCACTCCGGAGATCTTCATCGAGTTCAGCCAGCAGCGCGGCCTGTCCGCCGACGGCCGCTGCAAGGCCTTCTCCGCCGCGGCCGACGGCACCGGATGGTCCGAGGGCCTCGGCGTCCTCCTCCTCGAACGGCTGTCCGACGCCCGGCGCAACGGGCACGAGGTGCTCGCCGTCGTCCGCGGCTCCGCCGTCAACCAGGACGGCGCCAGCAACGGGCTCACCGCGCCCAACGGCCCCTCGCAGCAGCGGGTCATCCAACGCGCCCTCGCCGCCGCCGGGCTCGCCGCCGCCGACGTCGACCTGATCGAGGGCCACGGCACCGGCACCCGGCTCGGCGACCCCATCGAGGCACAGGCCCTGCTCGCCACCTACGGCCAGGACCGCCCGCAGGACGACCCGGTGTGGCTGGGCTCCATCAAGTCGAACATCGGCCACGCCCAGGCCGCCGCCGGCGTCAGCGGCGTCATCAAGACGGTCATGGCCATCCGCAACGGGATCATGCCGCGCACCCTGCACGTCGACGCCCCCTCGCCCGAGGTCGACTGGACGGCCGGCGACGTACGACTGCTCACCGAGGCCCGCCCCTGGCCCGCCCGCACCCGCCCCCGCCGCGCCGCCGTCTCCTCCTTCGGCCTCAGCGGCACCAACGCCCACGTCATCGTGGAACAGGCCCCCAACACGCCTGACGCACCCAACACGCCTGACGCACCCAACACGCCTGACGCACCCAACACGCCTGACGCACCCAACACAACTGACGGAGCTGACGGAGCCGTCGCACCTGTCGCGCCCGACACGCCCCTCGCGACCGTCGTGAGGGGAACGCCGGCCGCCGGCCCCGCACCGTCCGTGTCCGTACGGACGCCGCCGCCGCGTGCCGTACCCCTGCTGCTGTCCGCCGCGGCCGAGGCCGCCCTGCCCGCCCAGGCGGAGCGCCTGCGCGCCCACCTCGCCGACCGCCCCGACCTGGACCTGCCCGACGTCGCCCGCTCCCTGGCGACCACTCGCACGGCACTGGACCACCGGGCCGCCGTCCTCGCCGCCGACCGCGACACCGCCCTGCACGCCCTCACCGCGCTGGCCGCCGGCGCACCGCACCCGGCCGTCCTGCGCGGCGCCCTCCACCCGGGCGGACGGACCGCGTACCTCTTCTCCGGCCAGGGCACCCAGCGACCCGGCATGGCCCGCCGGCTCCACGAGACGTACCCCGTGTTCGCCGACGCCCTCGACGAGGTCTGCGCCCACCTCGACCCCGGGCTGGACCGCCCGCTGCGCGAGCTGATGTCCGCCCGGCCGGACTCGCCAGAGGCAGCCCTGCTGAACGAGACGCAGTACACCCAAAGCGCCCTGTTCGCCTTCGAAGTGGCCCTGTTCCGGCTCCTCGAGTCCTTCGGCGCGCGACCGGACGCCGTCATGGGCCACTCCGTCGGCGAACTGGCCGCCGCTCACGTCGCCGGCGTCCTGTCCCTGCCCGACGCCGCCGAACTCGTCGCCGCACGCGGCCGGTTGATGCAGGCCCTTCCCGCCGGCGGCGCCATGACCGCCGTCGAGGCCACCGAGGACGAGGTGCAGCCGCTGCTCACCGCGCGGACGGGCATCGCCGCCGTCAACGGACCGCGCGCGGTCGTCGTCTCCGGTCCTGCCGAGGAGGTGCGGGACATCGCCGGCACCCTGCGCGACCGGGGCCGCAGGACCAGCGAACTGCGCGTGTCGCACGCCTTCCACTCTCCCCTGATGGAGCCGATGCTCGCCGACTTCCGCAAGGTCGCCGAGAGCCTCGCCTACGCCGAACCGCGGCTCACGGTGGTCACCAACCTCACCGGCACGGTCGCCGCCCCGGGCCAACTGACGTCCCCGGACCACTGGGTCCGCCACGTCCGCGAGGCGGTGCGCTTCGCCGACGGCGTGCGCCGGCTGCGCGACGAGGGCGTCACGCGGTTCGTGGAGGTCGGCCCCGACAGCGTCCTCGCCGCGCTGACCGAGGCGACCCTGGACGCGTACGGCGGCGCGGACGGCGGTCGTCGCAACGCGGGGGACGGGGGCGGGGACGGCCCTGTCGTGGTCGCCGTCCAGCGCCGGGACCGGGACGAGACCGAGACGCTCGCGACCGCGCTGGCCCGGCTGCACCTGTCGGGCGCGCGCCCGGACTGGGACGGGTACTTCGCCCCGCACGGCGCACGCCGCGTCCCCCTCCCCACGTACGCCTTCCAGCGCCGCAGGTACTGGCTCGACGCGCCCGCCGCCGCCCGCGACGCCGCCGGCCTCGGCCAGGTCGCCGCCGGGCACCCGCTGCTGAGCGCGGTGGTGGAGTCGCCCGAGACCGGCGCGCCCGTCCTGACCGGCCGTCTCGCCCTGGACACCCACCCCTGGCTGGCCGACCACGCCGTCCTCGGCGCCACCCTGCTGCCCGGCACGGCCTTCGTCGAGATGGCGCTGCGCGCCGGCCGCGAGACGGGCTGCACGCTGCTCGAGGAGCTGACCCAGGAAGCCCCGCTGGTGCTGCCCGACCGCGGCGGAGTCGCCGTACAGGTCGTCGTCGGCCCCGAGGGCGGAATCCCGGACGGCGGCGGCGACGGCGCGCGCACGCCCGGCAGGCGCGGCGTCGCCGTCTACTCCCGCCCCGACCACGCGCCCGGCGACCGGCCGTGGACCCGCCACGTCCGCGGCGTCCTCGCCCCCGCCGCCCCGGGCGGCGACGCGGACGCCTCGGCATGGCCCCCGGCCAACGCCCGCCCCGTGGACGTCGCCGACCTGTACGCCGACCTCGCCCGCCTGGGCTACGGCTACGGCCCCGTCTTCCAGGGACTCAGGGCCGCATGGCGGCGCGACGGCGAACTGTTCGCCGAGATCGTCCTGCCCGAGAGCAACCGCGCCGAGGCAGCCTCCTTCGGCCTCCACCCCGCCCTCCTGGACGCGGCCCTGCACGTGGAGCGCGTCCTCGACGAGGGCCGGGCCGAGGCCGACCGCACCGCACTGCCGTTCGCCTGGACCGGAGTGCGCCTGCACACCACCGGCGCGGCGACCCTGCGCGTACGGCTCACCAAGCCGGGCCCGGACGCGGTGGCGCTGCGCATCACCGACCCGACCGGCGCCCCCGTCGCCACGGTCGACGCGCTGGTCGTGCGGGAGGTCACGGCCGACCAGCTGGCGGCGGCCGGTGCGCCGTCGCACGAGGCGCTGTTCCGCGTCCACTGGGAGGAGCGGGCCGAGGGGGGCGAGCGGGCCGAGGGGGGCGCGACCTCGGAGCCGACACCGCCGCGGGAGGGCCTCGCCGTCGTCGGTCCGGTGCCGGCCGGCCTGGCCGAGAGCGGTTCCTGCCCGTCGTACGCCTCGCTCGCCGCCCTGCGAACGGCCCTGAACGCGGGCGCGTCGCTGCCGCACATCGTGCTGTTCAACGGCGTCGAGGACGCCCTGGGTGCGGAAGGCGGCGCCTCCGTACCGGACCGGGTGCGTGCGGCGACGCAGGAACTGCTCGCCGTGCTCGGCGACTGGCTGGCCGACGCACGCCTCACGGCGGTCCGGCTGGTGGTCCTCACCCGGAACGCGGTGGTCGTGGAGCGCCCGGGCGACTCCGTCGACCTCGCGCAGGCGCCCTTGTGGGGGGTGGTGCGGGCCGCGCAGGCGGAGCATCCGGGGCGGTTCGCGGTGATCGACCTCGACGCCGCCCCCGCGTCGGCCCGGGCACTGCGGGGCGCGCTTGCCTCGTCGGAACCCGAACTCGCCGTCCGGCGTGGAGTCGTACGGGTGCCACGGCTGCGGCCGGTGCCCGCCACGGGCGCGCAGGCAGAGGCCGGGGCGCGGCCGGCGGTCGGGGCGCGCTCCGCGGCCGGCGCACGGTCTGTGGCCGGGACACAGCCGGCGGCCGGGCCGCAGCCCGCCGCCGGAACCGACGCCCGGTTCGGTGACGGCACGGTGCTGATCACGGGAGGAACCGGGCTGCTCGGCGCGCTCACCGCCCGGCACCTGGTCACCGACCACGGAGTACGGCACCTGGTGCTCGCCGGCCGTCGGGGCGCGGACGCCCCCGGAGCGAAGGAACTGGCCGCCGAACTGACCGAGTTGGGAGCACGGGTTCGTCTCGCGGCGGTCGACGCCGCCGACCGCGAGGCGCTGGCCGGCCTGCTGGCGTCGGTCCGCGCCGCCCACCCGCTCACCGGCGTCGTGCACGCCGCCGGGGTGATGGACAACGGCCTCGTCGGCTCGCTGACCCCCGAGCAAGTGGCCCGCGTCCTGCGGCCGAAGGCGGACGCCGCCTGGCATCTGCACGAGTTGACCAAAGACCTCGACCTGAGCGCGTTCGTCCTGTACTCGTCGGCCGGCGGCATGATCCTCGCTGCGGGGCAGGCCAACTACGCCGCCGCCAACGTCTTCCTCGACGCCCTGGCCGAACACCGGGCCGCCCAGGGCCTCCCGACCCACTCCCTGGCCTGGGGCCTGTGGGAAGGCACCGTCGACGCGGGCGAGGAACTCGGCACGACCGACCTCGAACGCGTCAACCGCTCCGGCGTCGCCGAACTGTCCGCGGCAGAGGGCGTCGCCCTGCTCGACGACGCCCTGCGCACGCACCACCCCGTCCTGGCCCCGATCCCCCTGGACCGCGCAGCCCTCGCCCGCCGCGCCGACGAACTCCCGTCTCTGCTACGGGGATTGGTACGCACGGCAGCCGCAGCGGGATCGGCACGGGAGGGTGCGCGCGCAGGCGACGGGAAAGCCGGTACGCCCACCCTGGAACGCACCCTCGCCGACCTCGGCGAGAGCGACCGCGACCGCTACCTCCTCCAGTTCGTCCAGGGCCACGCCGCCGCCGTCCTCGGCCACGGCGACCCCGCAGCGATCCCCCCGACGCGGGGCTTCACCGAACTGGGCCTCGACTCGCTGGGCGCGATCGAGCTGCGCAACCGGCTCCAGTCCGCGACCGGCCTGCGGCTCCCGGCGACGCTGATGTTCGACCACCCCAACTCCGAGGCGCTGGCCCGGCACCTGCGCACGGAACTCCTGCCGGCACAGGACGGGGACGCGGACGCGGATGCGGTCCGAACGGAGGACGGGGGAAAGGCCGCGGGGCAGGACGAGGGATCGATCCGCCGCACGCTGGCATCCATCCCCATCGCCCGGCTCCGCGAGGCCGGACTGCTCGACACCCTCCTCGGCCTCGCCACCGCCCAGGCGAACGGCGATCCGGGCGGCGCGCCCGTGACCGCCGCCGGGAGCGGCGCGGACACCGACGCGGGGAGCACCGCCGGCGACGGCGCCGGCGACAGCTCCGAGGACCGCAGCGAAGCCATCAAGAACATGGACATCGACGACCTGGTACGCGCGGCCATGGCGGCCGGCGACTCCGACTGACGGGAGGGCGACGTGAGCACATCGGTGGAGCAGGTCGTCGAAGCACTGCGCAAGTCCCTGCTGGAGAACGAACGGCTGCGCAAGGAGAACGGCAGCCTCACCGCCGCCGCCAACGAACCCATCGCCATCGTCGCCATGGGCTGCCGGTTCCCCGGCGGCGCAGCCACGCCCGAGGACCTGTGGCGGCTCGTCACCGACGGCGCCGACCTGGTGACCCCCTTCCCCGACGACCGCGGCTGGGACCCCGGCGTCTACGACCCGGAACCCGGCAAACCCGGCAAGAGCTACGCCCGCGAAGGCGGCTTCCTGCACGACGCCGCCGACTTCGACGCCGCGTTCTTCGGCATCTCCCCACGCGACGCCCTGGTCATGGACCCCCAGCAGCGCCTGCTCCTCGAGGTCTGCTGGGAGACCCTGGAACGCGCGGGGATCGACCCCACCACCCTGCGCGGCAGCCGCACCGGCGTCTACGCCGGAGTGATGTACCACGACTACGACGGCGGCAGCGCGGGAAGCTTCGTCTCCGGCCGCGTCGCCTACACCCTGGGCCTGGAGGGCCCCGCGGTCAGCGTCGACACCGCCTGCTCGTCCTCCCTGGTGTCCCTGCACCTCGCCGCGCAGGCCCTGCGATCCGGCGAGTGCTCCCTCGCCCTGGCCGGCGGGGTCACCGTGATGGCGACCCCCGAGATGCTCCTGTACTTCAGCGAACAGCGGGGCCTCGCCCTCGACGGCCGCTGCAAGTCCTTCGCCGGCGCGGCGGACGGCACCGGCTGGGCCGAGGGCGCCGGCATCCTGCTGCTGGAACGCCTGTCCGACGCCCGTCGCAACGGCCACCCAGTCCTCGCCGTGATCCGCGGCTCCGCCGTCAACCAGGACGGCGCCTCCAGCGGCATGACCGCCCCCAACGGACCGGCCCAGCAACGGGTCATCCAGCAGGCGCTCTCCGCGGCGGGCCTGACCGCCGCCGACGTCGACGTGGTCGAGGCCCACGGCACTGGCACGGTCCTCGGCGACCCGATCGAGGCCCAGGCCCTCCTCGCCACCTACGGCAAGGGCCGCCCGGCGGACCGGCCCCTGTGGCTCGGCTCCGTCAAGTCCAACATGGGCCACGCCCAGGCCGCCGCGGGAGTCGCCGGCGTCATCAAGATGGTGCTGGCCATGCGGCACGGACTGCTGCCGCGCACCCTGCACGTCGACCAACCCTCCCCGCGCGTCGACTGGACGACCGGCAACGTCCGCCTCCTCACCGAGAACCGCACCTGGGAACGCCCCTCCGCGGGAGCCCCCCGGCGGGCCGCCGTGTCCTCGTTCGGGCTGAGCGGGACGAATGCGCATGTGATCGTGGAGCAGGTCCCGTCGTCGGTGGACGAGGTGGAGAGGCCGGTGGCTGGGGTGGGGTTGCCGGTGGTGCCGTGGGTGGTGTCGGGGCGGACGGCGGCTGCGTTGGCGGGGCAGGCGGAGAAGCTGCTGCCGGTGGCTGGTGGGTGCGATGTGCTGGATGTGGCGTATTCGCTGGCCACGTCCCGGGCTGGGTTCGAGCATCGTGCGGTGGTGGTGGGGGACGGCTCCGATGTCGGGGTTCTGTGTGGTGGGCTGGCTGCGGTGGCGGCTGGTGTGCCGGGGCCGGGTGTGGTGTCGGGGGTGGTGCGTCGGGGTGGGCGGACGGCGTTCCTGTTCACGGGGCAGGGGGCGCAGCGGCTTGGTATGGGGCGGGAGTTGTATGTGGCTTATCCGGTGTTCGCGGCGGCGTTCGATGCGGTTGTCGGTGAGTTGGATGTGCTTCTCGACCGGCCGTTGCGGGATGTGGTGTGGGGCGAGGACGGAGGGCTGCTGGAGCGGACCGGCTTCGCTCAGCCTGCTCTGTTTGCGTTTGAGGTGGCGTTGTTCCGGTTGGTGGAGTCGTGGGGGGTGCGGCCGGACTTCGTTGCGGGGCATTCGGTCGGTGAGGTGGCTGTGGCGCATGTGGCGGGTGTGTTGTCGCTGGCGGATGCGGTGCGGTTGGTGGCTGCTCGGGGCCGGTTGATGGAGGCGTTGCCGGCGGGTGGGGCGATGGTGGCGGTGCAGGCGTCCGAGGACGAGGTACGGCTGCTGCTCACCGGCTGTGTCGGCATTGCAGCGGTCAATGGCCCGCAGGCGGTGGTGGTCTCGGGTGCGGAGAGCGCGGTGTCGGAGGTCGCGGCTCGTTTTGAGGCCGAGGGGCGGAAGACGACCCGCCTGGCGGTGTCCCACGCGTTCCACTCGGTGTTGATGGAGCCGATGCTCGCGGAGTTCCGTGAGGTCGCGAGTCGGCTGACGTATGGGCAGCCGCGGATAGCGGTGCTCTCGACGGTGAGCGGTGCTCTCGCGGAGGAGATGGCGACTCCCGGTTACTGGGTGCGGCAGGTCCGGGAGGCGGTCCGTTTCGCCGACACCGTCCGCGTGCTGGAGGCCGAAGGCGTCACCCGTTTCCTGGAGCTGGGCCCGGACGGTGTGCTGGCAGGGATGGCTCGCCAGAGCGTGGACTCCGAGGACGCGGTCGTGGTGGCGTCGTCGCGTCGGAATCGTCCCGAGCCCGAGACGCTGGTCACTGCGCTGGCCCGGCTGCATGTCTCCGGGGCGGCGGTGGATTGGGACGCGTTCTTCGCCGGGACCGGCGCGCGGCGGGTCGAGCTGCCGACGTACGCCTTCCAGCGCGAGCGCTACTGGCTCGACGTACCGCGTAACTCCGGAGACGTCGCGTCGGCAGGGCTGGTGCCGACGGGGCATCCGCTGCTCGCCGCCACGGTCACGCTGGCCGACTCGGACGGCATCGTGCTCACCGGACGCCTCTCGACACAGGTCCACTCCTGGCTGGCCGATCACCAGGTGGGCGAGGCGCTGCTGTTCCCCGGCAGCGGCTTCGTGGAGCTGGCCATGCGGGCGGGCGACCACGTGGGATGCGACGCGCTGGAAGAGCTGGCGCTCCACGCTCCGCTGGTGCTGCCCGAGTCCGGCGGCGTGCAGGTGCAGGCCGCGGTGGGTGCGGCGGACGGTGCCGGACGTCGCACGCTCTCGGTGCATTCGCGTGCCGAGGACCGGGCGGACGGAGCGTGGACGCTGCATGCGGAGGGTGTGCTGGCCCCGGCTGGTCCGGAGCCGGAGTTCGAGTTGTCCGCGTGGCCCCCGTTGGACGCGGTCGCGATCGATCTGGCGGGTGCTTACGAGGAATTGGCCCGGCTCGGATATGAGTACGGCCCGATGTTCCGAGGGCTGGGGGCGGCCTGGCGGCGCGGCGACGAGTTGTTCGCCGAGGTGGCGCTTCCGGACGCGTCCGCCGTCGAGGGGTTCGGCATTCATCCGGCGTTGCTGGATGCGGCGATGCATGTGGCTCTGGTCGGTGGTACCGAGGGTGGTGAGCCGGTGCTGCCGTTCGTGTGGAACGACGTGCGGTTGCATGCGGTGGGTGCGTCCGTGGTGCGGGTGCGGGTGACGCGGCCGACGTCGGAGAGCCTGTCGGTGCAGGTGGCTGACGCTTCCGGGCGACCGGTGGTGTCGGTCGGATCCGTTGTCGGGCGTGCGGTGTCGGCCGAGCAGCTTGGCACCGCGCATGACGAGTCGCTGTTCCGTGTGCGGTGGAGTCCGCTGTCGGGTGCTGCGATTGCCGGGACGGAGTGGACGACCTGGGAAGAGCTGCCCGCAGAGGGTCCTGTCACGGGGACCGTGGTGCTCATGTGCGCCGCGGTCGAGGGTGACGTGCCGGCGGCGGTGCGGGCGGGGACGTATCGGGTCCTGGACGTCGTACGGAAGTGGCAGGCCGACGAGCGGTTCGCCGGGGCGACGCTGGCGGTCGTGACGCATCGGGCCGTGGCCACCGAGGCCGGTGCGCCGGTGGACATCACGCAGGCTCCGGTGTGGGGCCTCGTGCGCGCGGCACAGGCCGAGAACCCGGGGCGCTTCGTTCTGGTGGACACCGATGAATCGTCCGGCGGGGTGGGCGCTGCTCTCGCGGCGGGCGAGCCGGAAGTGGCGGTGCGGGAGGGCCGGGTGTTCGTGCCGCGGCTCGTGCGGCTGGAGGTGCCGGTTCGGGGGGACCGGGTGGTGTGGGATGCCGCGGGCACGGTGCTGGTCACGGGTGGTACCGGTGGTCTGGGTGCGCTGGTGGCGCGGCACTTGGTGGTGGAGCACGGTGTACGGCACCTGGTGCTGACCAGCCGCCGTGGACCGGAGGCTCCCGGGGCTCAGGAGTTGCGGGCGGAGCTGGGTCGGCTGGGCGCCGAGGTCGCGGTCATCGCGTGCGATGTGGCGGACCGTGCGGCGCTCGAGGACGTTCTGGCCCGGATACCCGACGAGCGTCCGCTGCGGGGTGTCGTGCATGCGGCCGGTGTGCTCGATGACGGGTTGGTGGGGTCGTTGACGCGGGAGCGCGTGGACGCCGTGCTCGCGGCGAAGGCGGACGCGGCCTGGTATCTGCACGAGTTGACGCGGGACCTCGACCTCACGGCGTTCGTGCTGTTCTCGTCGGTCGCGGGGACGCTCGGTTCGACCGGACAGGCCAACTACGCGGCCGCCAACGCCTTCCTGGACGCGCTCGCCCTGCAGCGCCGGGCGGAGGGGCTGCTGCCCGCGGCATCGATGGCGTTCGGGTTGTGGGACGTCGGCCTGGGTGGCGAGCTGGCGGCTGTCGATGTGGAGCGGATGCGACGGGCGGGGATGCCCGCGTTGTCCGTGGAGGAAGGGCTGGCGCTGTTCGACGCGAGTGTGGCGTCGGGCGAGGCTGCCGTGGTGGCGGTGCGGTGGGACCTGGGGGTGCTGGGCGGGTCGGATGCCGTGCCGCCGCTGCTGCGTGGGCTGGTGCGGGTGCCGGGTCGGCGGGTGGCGCGGGTGGCGGGGGGTGTGGACGGCTCGGCGTTGCGGGGCCGGCTGGCGGGTCTGGCGGGTGTGGATCGTCGGCGGGTGGTTGTGGAGTTGGTGCGGGGGCATGTGGCGGGTGTTCTCGGGCATGCGTCGGTGGATGCGGTGGCGCCGGACC
>NZ_JBEXOP010000051.1:0-46404 GCF_040611575.1 Streptomyces sp. NPDC006610 | reverse complement strand
CGCCCGTCGGCAGGCCGGTGCGTCCTGCGTCATCGGGCCCTCGGACCCGGTGGTCCGGTGCTGGGAGTCCGGTTCGCCCACCGACGCGGGCGCACGCCGACGGCGTACGGCAGCGCCCTGCTCGCGCCGGCGGGTTTCTGCGCCCGTCGGCAGGCCGGTGCGTCCTGCGTCATCGGGCCCTCGGACCCGGTGGTCCGGTGCTGGGAGTCCGGTTCGCCCACCGACGCGGGCGCACCCCGACGGCGTACGGCAGCACCCTGCTCCCATCGGCAGCCCCCTGCTCCCATCGGCGGCACCCGCCCCTGCCGCCGGCACCCCGCCCCCGCCGGCCGGCAGGCCCTCGCATCCCCCTACAGCAGCGCCTCGCCCCGCCCCCGCCGGCAGCCCTACGTCCTCAGTCGGCGGACGCCCCGACCCGCTCGCCCGCCTCGGGGACCCGGTGCACCGGCCGTCGCAGGCGCACGCCCACGGCGTACAGCAGCACCCCCGGCACCAGCCCGGCCCCCGCGCCGAAGCACAGCGTGGGGATCAGTTCCCAGGGTTCGGCGTCCGCGCCCGAGTGCGCCCACCAGCGCGCCGAGCGGTGTGCCGCCGCCACCGCGGCGCAGCCGCCGATCACCGCGAACGCCAGCCCGCGGTCCCTGGCCGGCAGCGACGGCACCCTCACGGGAGCGGACGCCGGCGCGCGCCGTACCGCCCGGGCCAGGAACCAGCCGATGACGACCGCGGCGACCGCAGAGCCGCCGTACTGGAGGTACCAGTACAGCGGCGACCCCGCGACCTTCTCGCCCAGCACTGGGAAGACCCGCATCCCCCACCGGTCGAGGTGGGTGAACTCGTCCCACACGACATGGGTCAGCGCGCCCAGCGCGGCGGACGCGTACCACCTCGCCGCCAGGGCCGGTCGCAGCCGCGCGCGGCGCGCACCGCAGCGCAGCAGCGTCGCCGGGCGGGCCTGCCGTCCCGGCGGCAGCAGCGCCACCAGCGGCTCGCGCACCAGCAGCCACAGCCCCACCAGCGCCCAGGCGATGAGCACGTCGACCGTGAAGACGCCGGGGTACGCGTGCGTGACGTCGCCGAACTTCATCGCGCCGGGCACCGCACTCGCCGCGTAATAGGTCATGTCGGGCGCGAAGGACCCCGCCAGCAGCACGGCCGGCGCCAGCCGCGCGCGGCCGGTTCCGTCGGAACGGACGGCGGGCAGCACGGCCGCCGCATGACTCAAGGTGAACGGCAACGGTGCTCCCCATGACGGACTTTGGCCCCCAGTATGCGAGACCCGCCGCACGGCCGAGGGCACAACGGGACGTGGCCAAGCGGTGAAAATCGGGCGCGAACCAGTGCCCGTGCGAACGAACTTGTCGTAGGGTCACTGGGTTGACGTGCACAGGAGCACGCCGCACACCGGACAACGCGAACAGGTCGGACAGGCCGCAGATCGGCGGCATTGGCGACATCAACGGCATCGACGGACAGTCGGACGTCCGCGGGAGGGGTTCACTTCATGGCGGCGCATTTGGGAAGGTTGCGCAAGGGGGCGGTGAACACGACCGTCGCGGCGCTGGCGGTCGCGGCACTGGCCGCGTCCCAGGGCCCGGGAGTGATCGGCGACGACTCCGGCAGACGGTCGACGACCGGGACCCAGCCGTCCCCCGACGTGCCCGCCGAGGACAGCGCGACCGGCAACTCGCCGTACTACACGGACCTGCCGCCGCTGGAGAGCCCCAACCCCGCGCCCACCACCGGCCCCACCGCCGACCCCGGGACGGGCGACACGGCGGCCGGCATTCCCGCGACCGTCCTCGACGCCTACCGGAAGGCCGCGGACCGGCTGCGCGCCGACAAGCCCGGCTGCAACATGCCCTGGGAACTGCTCGCCGCCATCGGCAAGGTCGAGTCGGGCCACGCACGCGGCGGCAACGTCACCACCGACGGCACCACCGTCACCCCGATCCTCGGCCCGCAGCTCAACGGCAACGGCTTCGCCAGCATCCGCGACACCGACGGGGGCGCCCACGACGGCGACACCGCCTACGACCGGGCCGTGGGCCCCATGCAGTTCATCCCGTCCACCTGGGCCTGGGCGGGCCGCGACGGCAACGGCGACGGACGGAAGGACCCGAACAACATCTACGACGCCGCGCTCTCGGCCGGCCACTACCTGTGCCGCTTCGGCTGGGACCTGTCCGACGACGAGGACCTGCACAGCGCGATCCTCAGCTACAACAACTCGCGGGACTACCTCAACACCGTCCTGTCGTGGCTCGAGTACTACCGCAAGGGCACGCACCAGATCCCGAACGGCACCGGCGAGCTGCCCGGCGACCGCAGCGACGAGCCGCGCGGATCACACCCCGAGACCAAGCCGCCCACCAGTCAGAAGCCGGAGACCGAGCCCCCGAGCCCGCGGCCCACGCCCCCGCCCGGCGGCGGCTCCGGCGAGCCCACGCCGCCGCCCACCACCCCGCCGCCGACCCCGTCGCCGACGCCGACCGACACGGTCCACCACCTGGAGAACGCGGGCACCGGACCGCTCACCGCGACGGCGGGCGACGCCTTCGCGGAGCGGATCGCGGCCCGGGCCGAGACCGAGGCAGGCAAGGGCGTCGGCAAGGTGCGGATCCGTTTCACCATCTCGGGCGGCACGGACGCGGTCTTCGCCGGCGGCGAGCAGGTGGCCACCGTCACCACCGGTTCGACCGGCGTGGCCGTCGCCCCGGTGCTCCAGGCCGGCGAGCGGACGGGCGAGTTCACCGTCCGCGCCACCGTCGTCGGTCGCTCGGTGCCCGCCGTCACCTACACCGCCACCGTCACGGCCCGCGCGGCCGACGCCCTCGCCCGTACCGGCGAAACGGCGCTCACGTGCGTCGCCGGCGGTGAGTTCGCCGAGCAGGTGCAGGTCAAGGCGACCTACCAGGGCGCCGTCGCGGACGGGGTCGACGCCACCGCGACGCTGGTCAAGTCGGCGACCGACTCCTCGGCGAACGACCAGGGACCCTACTTCAAGGGCGCCGACGGAACCCCCGTACGCACCCTGACCGGGCTCACCACGGACGAGAACGGCCTGCTGACGCTGCCGAAGCTGTACGCGGACGACACGGCCGGCACGTTCCTGCTGCGCATCACCACCACCGGCGGCGCCACGCTGACCGTCGAGCTGACCGTGACCGCGCCGCCGCAGCCCACGCCCACGTCCCCCAGCACCCCGACCGCGACCCCCTCCGCCACCCCCTCCGCCACCGCGTCGGCCTCGCCCGCCGCGTGACGGAGCACCGGACCGGTCACCGCCCGAGCCGCGCCTTGGTGTGCCGCGTCGGCTCGGCGGTGGCCGGATCCTCGGGCCACGGGTGTTTGGGGTACCGGCCGCGCAGCTCCGCGCGTACGCCCCGGTATCCGTCACTCCAGAAGGAGGCGAGGTCGGAGGTGACCGCCGCCGGCCGGCCCGCGGGGGACAGGAGATGGACCAGCAGCGGCACGCCGGCGACCTCGGGCGTCTCCCGCAGCCCGAACATCTCCTGGAGCTTCACCGCCAGCACGGGCCGTTCGGGGTCCGTGTAGTCGATCCGGACCCGTGAGCCGCTCGGCACGGTGATCCGCTCCGGGGCCAGCTCGTCCAGCCGCGCCGCCTCGCCCGACGCCCAGGGCAGCAGCCGCGTGAGCGCCTGCCCCGCGTCGATCCGCGCGAGGTCGGCGCGCCTCCGCGCGCGGCTCAGCTCGGGTTCCAGCCATTCGTCCACGCGCGCGTGCAGCGCGTCGTCCGAGACGTCGGGCCACGGCTCGCCGACGTGCAGTCGCAGGAACGCCAGCCGCTGCCGCAGCACCCCTGCCTCCGCCCACCGGCGCAGCAGCCCCAGCCCTTCCCGGCGCAGCCCGTCGAGCAGCGCCTCCCGTACGGCGGAGGGGTCGGCGTCCGCGAGCGGGCGTACCGCCAGCTCGACCGCGCCCAGCCGTTCCACGCGCCGGGCCACCACGTCCCCGTCCGCCCAGCGCACCTCGTGGCGCTCCTCCAGCAGCGCCCCGGCGGCACGCCGCGCGGTGTCCTCGTCGACGACGGCGCCGAGCCGCACGCGCGCGTGCCCCTTGCCGACGGGCCGGTCGGCCGACGCGACGGCGACCCACGGCGCTCCCCGCAGCCCGGTCCCGTCGCCGGTTTCGGCGCGCGTCCCGGAGACCATGAGGTAGGACCCGCCGTCGGCCTTGGCGACCCGCTCGGGGAACGCCAGCGCCGCGACGAGCCCGGCGACCCGGTCGTCACCGGCGCCGGCCGCCCGGCTTGTTCCCGATGCCGCGGCCTCCTCGGCCAGTGACCGCAGCCGCCGCACCTCGGTGCGCCAGCGTGCCGCGTAGGCGTCGCCGCCACGGCGGGCGGCGCGCAGGGCGGCCGCCAGGTCGTCGCCGTACTCGCGCGGCGCCTCCTCGCTCAGCAGGGCCACGACCTCCGCGGCCGCCTCCGCGCCGACCGACGGCGCCGCGTCCAGCAGCGCCCGCCCCAGCCGGGGATGCAGACCCAGCCGGGCCAGCCGCACGCCCCGGTCCGTGGCCCGGCCGGCCGCGTCCACCGCGCCGATCGCCGACAGGACCTCCCGCGCCGCCGCCATCGCACCGCCCGGCGGAGGATCGAGCAGGGCGAGGCCGGTGGCCTCCGGATCGCCCCAGCACGCCGTCTGGAGCGCGAACGCGGTCAGGTCGGCCACTTTGATCTCGGGCGCCGGGAAACGCGGCAGACGGGCGTCCTCCGCCTCCGCCCAGCACCGGTACACCGTGCCCGGCGCCTCACGCCCGGCCCGCCCCGCCCGCTGCCTGCCCGCCGCCTGCGAGGCCCGTACCGTCGTCAGCGCGCTCAGCCCGCGCGCGTGGTCCACCCGCGGCTCCCGCGCGAGCCCCGAGTCGACGACCACCCGCACCCCGGGAACCGTCAGCGACGACTCCGCCACCGACGTCGCCAGCACCACCCGGCGGCGCGTCCCCGCCGACAGCACCGCGTCCTGCACCGCCGCCGGCGCCCGCCCGTGGACCTGGAGCACCTCGACGTCCCCGAGGCCGCCCAGCTGCCCGGCGACCCGCGCGATCTCCCCGACGCCGGGCAGGAAGCACAGCACGTCCCCCTCCCGCTCGGCCAGCGCCCGCCGCACCACCTGGGCGACGTGCGCCAGCAGCGCCGGATCGACCCGCGTCCCGTGCGGCGGCCGTACGGGACGCGCGGGCGGCGCCCACACCACCTCCACGGGGTACGACACCCCCTCGGCGGCCACCACCGGGGCGCCGCCGAGCAGGCGCGACCAGCCCTGCGCGTCGGTCGTCGCCGACGCCGCCACCAGGCGCAGCTCGGGCCGCAGCGTCTCGCGCACGTCCCACAGGAACGCGGCGGTCGTGTCCGCGTCCAGATGCCGCTCGTGGCACTCGTCCAGCACGACCACGTCGACGCCGCTCAGCTCCGGGTCCCGCTGCAGCCGCTGCAGCAGCACACCGGTCGTGACGACCTCCACGCGCGCGTGCCGCCCGACCACGCGCTCCCCGCGCACCGTGTAGCCGACGCTCCCGCCGACCCGCTCGCCCAGCAGCCACGCCATCCGGTGGGCCGCCGCGCGGGCCGCGATCCGCCGGGGTTCGGCGACGACGACCCGCCGTGCGGGCGCACCCGCGTCCAGCAGGCCCGCGAGCGCCGGCGGGACCAGGGTGGTCTTGCCCGTCCCGGGCGGGGCGACGAGGACGGCCGTGCCGTGCCCCTCCAGGGCCTCGCGCAGGCCGGGCAGGGCCTCACGGACGGGAAGGGCGCCGAGCGCGTCGTAGCGGATCACGCACTCAGTCCCGTACGCACACGAAGATCGCCGTGCCCGGGATCAGGCTGCCCCGCAGCGGCGACCAGCCGCCCCACTCGGAGGTGTTCCAGGCCGGCCACTCCGGCTCCACCAGATCCACCAGCCGGAACCCGGAGACCACGACGTCCCGCACACGGTCGCCGATCGTCCGGTGGTGCTCGACGTACACCGCGCGGCCCTCCTCGTCCTGCTCCACGTACGGCGTGCGGTCGAAGTAGGAACCGGAGACGGACAGGCCCTCCGGGCCCGGCTCGTCCGGGAACGCCCAGCGGATCGGGTGCGTCACCGAGAACACGAACCGCCCGCCCGGCCGCAGCACCCGCCGCACCTCGCGCAGCACCAGCCGCGGGTCCGCCACGAACGGCAGCGCCCCGTAGGCCGAGCACGCCAGGTCGAAGGAGCCGTCCGCGAAGGGCAGCGCGCTCGCGTCCGCGCACACCAGCGGGAAGGCGCCGCCGATCCGCAGCGCGTGCTGGAGCTGCCGGTGGGAGAGGTCCAGGGCGACGGGCCGGGCCCCCTGGGCGGCCAGCCAGCGCGCGCACTGGGCGGCGCCGGCCCCGATCTCCAGGACGTCCCTTCCCTTGAGGTCCTCCGGCGGGCCGAGCAGCTCGGCCTCGACCTCGTCCAGGCCCTCGGGGCCCCATACGAAGCGGTCGTCACCGAGGAACGTGCCGTGCTCGTTCTGGTACTCGTCGGCGTTGCGGTCCCACCAGCCCCGGTTGGCCCGGACGCTCTCCGCGACCCCGGCGTCGCGGCGCGTGGCCTCCGCCTCGGTCTCCGGTCCGGTCTCCGGCCCGGTTCCCGACCGGGTCGGCGACGGAGCTTCCGGCGGGGATGCGGGCTGGGGGGATACGGGCTCTTGGATGATCGGCTCCCTCGTCGTACTCTTCCGTCCAGCCCGTCCCGGGAGCGTCGTGACAGCGGCGTTTCCGGGCCCGCGCGGCGTGAAGAGCCAGGTTTTGTGCCGGGTATGCGGCGATCTGCCCCGGGTGGGCGGCTTCGCGCATTGACCCTGTCCGGCTGCCCCCGTATGCTACAAGTTGCGCTGCGGGCCTGCGCACCTCAGACCTAGCAGGCTGCGCTCGCATCTGTTGTATGTCCCCTCGGTTGTCGAGGCGCCATCGTCGGTTCCGGCCGGTGAGGCGCTTCCTTGGCTGTCCGGCTTCTGCAGAGCGAAACGGGCTCCCGGCGTAAGCAGTACCTACGACTTCAATGTCCGTACCGGAGCCCTTTCCCACATGACGAGCAGCACCGAGACCACCGCCACCACCCCGCAGGTAGCGGTCAACGACATCGGTAACGAGGAAGCTTTCCTCGCCGCGATCGACGAGACGATCAAGTACTTCAACGACGGCGACATCGTCGACGGCGTCATCGTGAAGGTCGACCGGGACGAGGTCCTGCTCGACATCGGTTACAAGACCGAAGGTGTCATCCCGAGCCGAGAGCTCTCGATCAAGCACGACGTCGACCCCAACGAGGTCGTCGCCGTCGGTGACGAGATCGAGGCCCTGGTCCTTCAGAAGGAGGACAAGGAAGGCCGCCTGATCCTCTCGAAGAAGCGCGCCCAGTACGAGCGTGCCTGGGGCACCATCGAGAAGATCAAGGAAGAGGACGGCATCGTCACCGGTACCGTCATCGAGGTCGTCAAGGGTGGACTCATCCTCGACATCGGCCTCCGCGGCTTCCTCCCGGCCTCCCTGGTCGAGATGCGCCGTGTCCGCGACCTCCAGCCCTACGTGGGCAAGGAGCTCGAGGCCAAGATCATCGAGCTGGACAAGAACCGCAACAACGTGGTCCTGTCCCGCCGTGCCTGGCTGGAGCAGACCCAGTCCGAGGTCCGCCAGACCTTCCTCACCACCCTCCAGAAGGGCCAGGTGCGGTCCGGCGTCGTCTCCTCGATCGTCAACTTCGGCGCCTTCGTGGACCTGGGCGGCGTGGACGGTCTCGTCCACGTCTCCGAGCTGTCCTGGAAGCACATCGACCACCCCTCCGAGGTCGTCGAGGTCGGCCAGGAGGTCACGGTCGAGGTCCTCGACGTCGACATGGACCGCGAGCGCGTCTCCCTGTCGCTGAAGGCGACCCAGGAAGACCCGTGGCAGCAGTTCGCTCGCACGCACCAGATCGGCCAGGTCGTCCCCGGCAAGGTCACGAAGCTGGTGCCGTTCGGTGCGTTCGTCCGCGTGGACGAGGGCATCGAGGGTCTGGTCCACATCTCCGAGCTGGCCGAGCGCCACGTGGAGATCCCGGAGCAGGTCGTCCAGGTCAACGACGAGATCTTCGTCAAGGTCATCGACATCGACCTCGAGCGCCGTCGCATCAGCCTCTCGCTGAAGCAGGCCAACGAGTCCTTCGGTGCCGACCCGGCCTCGGTGGAGTTCGACCCGACGCTGTACGGCATGGCCGCGTCGTACGACGACCAGGGCAACTACATCTACCCCGAGGGCTTCGACCCGGAGACCAACGACTGGCTGCCGGGTTACGAGAAGCAGCGCGAGGAGTGGGAGCGCCAGTACGCCGAGGCGCAGGCCCGCTTCGAGCAGCACCAGGCGCAGGTCATCAAGTCCCGCGAGGCGGACGCCCAGGCCGCCGCCGAGGGCGGCGAGGCCGCCGCTCCGGCCGCGTCCGGTGGCGGTTCGTACTCCTCCGAGGGCCCGGACAACTCCGGTGCGCTGGCCTCGGACGAGGCGCTGGCCGCCCTGCGCGAGAAGCTGGCGGGCGGCCAGAGCTGATCGCTCGCCGCTCGGCTCGGCCACTGTGCTCAGCCACTGAGGTCGGTTGCTGAGTTCGGTAGCTTGTTGAGGGCCCGCACCCTTCGGGGTGCGGGCCCTCCGTGCTGGAGCGGGCGGTTGGCCGGCTGTCGGGTGCCGGCGGCCGTGTGTTCGCCGTTGCGGGCCGGGTGGTCGGCGGTGCGGGCCATCGTTCGACGGTGCGGGCGGTGAGTGCTCGCAGCGTGGTTCGTCGGGGCCTTCGCCGGATAGGGCTGCCGCCGTTTCCCCCGCGTGTGCGGGAATGGGTACAAGGAGTGCCGCGTTGTCGTGTGTGAACACGAGGAGGAGCGGTCACTGTGCTAGATCCGCAGGGGTTGTACACGTGGGAGCCGAAGGGGCTGGCCGTCGTCGACATGGCGCTCGCCCAGGAGTCGGCCGGACTTGTCATGCTCTACCACTTCGACGGATACATCGACGCGGGTGAGACCGGCGACCAGATCGTCGACCGGATCCTGGACTCGCTGCCCCATCAGGTGGTCGCCCGTTTCGACCACGACCGACTCGTCGACTACCGCGCCCGCCGTCCGCTGCTGACCTTCCAGCGCGACCGCTGGACCGACTACGACGAGCCGACGCTCGCCGTGCGGCTCGTCCAGGACGCCACCGGCGCCCCCTTCCTGCTGCTGTCCGGACCCGAGCCGGACGTCGAGTGGGAGCGCTTCGCCGCGGCCGTCGACCAGATCGCGGAGCGCCTCGGCGTCCGCCTCGTCGTCAACTTCCACGGCATTCCCATGGGCGTCCCGCACACCCGCCCCGTGGGCCTCACCCCGCACGGCAACCGCACCGACCTGGTGCCCGGTCATCGCAGCCCTTTCGAGGAGGCCCAGGTGCCCGGCAGCGCCGAGGCCCTGGTCGAGTACCGGCTCATGCAGGCCGGCCACGACGTCCTGGGCGTCGCCGCCCACGTCCCGCACTACATCGCGCGGTCCGCCTACCCCGACGCGGCGCTGACCGTGCTGGAGGCCATCACGGCGGCCACCGGACTGGTGCTGCCCGGCATCGCCCACGGCCTGCGCACCGACGCCCACCGCACCCAGACCGAGATCGACCGGCAGATCCGGGAGGGCGACGAGGAGCTGACCGCCCTGGTCCAGGGCCTTGAGCACCAGTACGACGCCGTCGCCGGCGCCGAGACCCGCGGCAACATGCTCGCCGAGCCGGTGGAGATCCCGTCCGCGGACGAGATCGGTCAGGAGTTCGAGCGCTTCCTGGCGGAGCGCGAGGGCGACGGTTAGACGGCGGGTGCACGACGGCCGGTCCGTCGGCCCTGCAAGGCCGTCGGAGGGGCCGGTCCGCTGGCCCTGCAAGGGTGGGAAGGGGCAGTCCGTCGGCCGTACGACGCTGAGGGAAGGGTCGTCCGTCGGCCGGGCCGGTCCGAGAGGTGTACGGCGCCCGGTTCGTCTGCTGCACGCCGACCGGTCCGCCTGCTGCGTCGCACCGGGAGGGCCTAAGCTTCCGCTCATGCTGAAGGTGGGTCTGACCGGTGGCATCGGCGCCGGCAAGAGCGAGGTGTCGCGGCTGCTCGTGGAGTGCGGCGCCGTGCTGATCGACGCGGACCGGATCGCGCGTGAGGTCGTGGCGCCCGGAACCCCCGGCCTCGCCGCGGTGGTGGAGGCCTTCGGCGAGGAGGTGCTCGCCCCGGACGGCGCCCTGGACCGGCCCAGGCTGGGCTCGATCGTCTTCTCCGACCCCGACCGGCTGGCGGTCCTCAACTCGATCGTGCACCCCCTGGTCGGCGCGCGCTCCCGCGAGCTGGAGGCCACGGCGGCCGAGGACGCCGTCGTCGTGCACGACGTCCCGCTGCTCACCGAGAACGGCCTGGCCCCGCTCTACGACCTGGTGATCGTCGTGGATGCCGCCCCCGAGACCCAGCTCGACCGGCTCGTCCGGCTGCGCGGCATGACCGAGGAGGACGCCCGCGCGCGGATGGCCGCCCAGGCGACGCGTGAGAAGCGCCTGGCCATCGCGGACATCGTCGTCTCCAACGACGGACCGTTGCCCGGACTTCGGCAGCGGGTACGGGAAGTGTGGGCCGAACTGGTACGCCGTGCACACGCGCCGCAGCAGCCGCCGAGGGAATAGCGGCCGCCTCCCCGGGCGTTGAATCCGGCCAGTAAGGGAAGGACTCTGCCGTGCCCGACAACAGCGGATCCACCGGACGCACTCCGGAGACGCACGTCATCGACTTCCGCGCCGCAGAGCAATTGCTGGCGGCCCGGGACCCGCGGGGTGCGGTGAAGCTGCTCGACTCGGTCGTCGCCGCGCACCCGGAGAACACCGCCGCCCGGCTGCTGCGTGCCCGCGCCTTCTTCGCCGCCGCACAGCTGAGGCCGGCCGAACTCGAGTTCACCGTCGTCCTGGAACGCGAACCGGACAACGCCTTCGCCCACTTCGCGCTGGCCCGCACCTACGAACGCCAGGGACGGCCGGAACAGGCGAAGCGGCACTTCCGGCTGGCGGCGGCCCTCGACCCGAACCCGCAGTACCTGAAAGCGGCGCGGTTCGATACGTGAGCGCGGGACCGCGGGGCCGTCGAGGGCGTGGCGGACCCCGGAACGGTCCGCGAAAGGCCCGGAGAAGCGTCGGAAGGGCCCCGGAAGGGCTCTCAGGACTCCTCGAAAACGCGACCCCCACTCGAACGGGTGAACCTTGGGCGGGAGGGAACGGGCCGCTGGACACGGCCCGTTGTCCGGGTATGAAGCCGAAGTCGCGAGCGGGACATCAGGGCACGGGGCCCGGAGCCATCACGCCGGACGGCTGCGCCGTCGAGCTGTACTCCCGGCTGGCCGCCGGAGCCGAGCCGGACATCATCGCGGGAGCCGTTCCGGACGGCGCACGCATCCTCGAGCTGGGCAGCGGGGTCGGACGCGTGACGCATCCGCTGCTGGCGCGCGGTTTCACGGTCACCGCGGTGGACGAGTCACCCGAGATGCTCGAACGCGTCCGCGGAGCCCGCACGATATGCGCGCCGATCGAGACGCTCGACCTGGGCGAGAGATTCGACGTGGTACTGCTCGCGTCGTTCCTGGTGCACGCCGGCGACCCGGAGGTGCGGCGCGGACTGCTGCGGACCTGTGTACGGCATCTCGCGGACGGGGGGTGTGCGCTGATCCAACGGGAGGGCGAGGACTTCCACACCAACGTGCCGCGCGAGCGGACCGACCCCAGCGGCTGCACGGTCCGCATCACCTCGTCGCTGCCGCTCGGCGACGGGACGCACTCGGTGCACGCGGAGTACGAGTTCCCCGACGCGACCTGGACCCAGACGTTCCGGGCCCGGCCCCTGACGAAGGAACAGTTCGAGGAGGCCCTGGCGGAGGCGGGCCTGGAGGTGGACGCGTACCTGACGGAGGACCGCATATGGGCGCGGGCGGTGGTGACATCCCCTGGGCGCTGACGGCGACGACGGCTCGCGCTGTGCCGCGCCCCGCAGGCCTCGCGCTGTGCCGTGCCCCGCGGGCGGGGACCGAGCCGGTCAGCCGGACCGGGGCCTGCCGCCGGGGCCGAGACTGCCGAGGGCGCGCAGGCGCTCCAGCTCACGGCGGTCCCGCTTGGTCGGGCGACCGGCGCCGCGGTCGCGGATGCCGGCGGGCGCGACGGCCTCGCGGGGCGGGGGCGGCGGGCTGTTGTCGATGTAGCACTGCACGGCCACGGGCGCTCCGACGCGCTTGCGGATCAGGCGCTTGACGACGACGATCCGCTCCCGGCCCTCGTGACGCAGGCGCACCTCGTCGCCGACCCGGACCGAGTGCGCGGGCTTGACCCGCTCGCCGTTGACCCGGACATGGCCGCCCTTGCAGGCGGTCGCGCCCTGGGATCGGGTCTTGATCAGCCGTACGGCCCAGATCCAGCTGTCGATGCGCACGGTCTCACCCGGCGCGGGCCCGGCGGCCTCCGCAGCGGCCACAGCGGCGGCGACCTTGGGATCCACGGCCTCCGCGGCGGCGCTCGCCGGCGCGTTGCCGGTCTCGGGGGCGGCAGCCTTCCGCGCGTCGGCCCCGGTGCCCTCCGGCCGGCCGGCCGTGCCCTCGGGACCGTGTCCGTCGCTGCTGTCCGTGTGCTCCGCTGCCATGCCTCCGACCTTAGCCGCCCGCGCCGTACGCTTCAGACGATTTTCGGGGCGCTCCCAGGCCTACGGTGGACGGATGGACAGCGGGATGCACGGCTACGACCGCACGGAGAGCGCCACGGACGGCGGCGTGCACGACGGCGTGGATGGTGGCGTGGACCGTGTCGTGGAAGGGACCCTGGACAGTGGCGGCCTCGTCGCCCTCGACCGGCGCATCGCGGGCTGCCGGGCGTGCCCGCGGCTCGTCGACTGGCGGGAGGAGGTGGCCCGTACCAAACGGGCCGCGTTCGCCGACTGGACGTACTGGGGGCGGCCGGTGCCCGGCTTCGGGCCTCCCGACGCGCGCCTGCTGATCATCGGGCTCGCCCCGGCGGCGCACGGCGGGAACCGGACGGGACGCATGTTCACGGGCGACCGCTCCGGGGACGTGCTGTACCAGGCGCTGTACGACATCGGGCTCGCCTCGCAGCCGACGTCCGTGTCGGCGGACGACGGACTGGAGCTGTACGGGGTGCGTGTCACCGCCCCCGTCCACTGCGCCCCGCCCGCCAACCGGCCCACCCCCGAGGAGCGGGACACGTGTCGGCCATGGCTCGTCCAGGAGCTGGGGCTGTTGCGGCCGACGCTGCGCGCGGCGGTCCTGCTCGGCGCCTTCGGCTGGCAGGCGGCGCTGCCCGCGTTCGCGGCGGCGGGCTGGACGGTGCCTCGGCCCCGTCCGGCCTTCGCGCACGGGGCGCGGGTGAATCTCGACGGACCCGGGACGCTCGCCGGGCCCCAGCCTCTTGCCGGACCCGGACCCGGACCCGGACCCCGGCCCGGACTCGGACCCCGACCTGGCCCCGTAGCCGCAGAGGAATCCGGAGCCGGACCCGTACCCCGAGGGCTCGCCGTCTTCGGCTGCTTTCACGTCAGCCAGCGCAACACCTTCACCGGCAAGCTCACCCCGGCGATGCTCAGGGAGGTGCTGTCCGAGGCGGCGCGCACGGCCGGGCTGAACCCCCGGTCATGAGGCGACAGGGCGGCGCGAGCGCTCGTACGGTGCCCTGATGGGCCTGTATCCGCAGATCCCGCCGTACGACCACGGAATGCTCGACGTCGGCGCCCGGGGCTGCGCTACGCACAGACGCACCCGGGCGTGGTGTCCGAACTGGTGTTCAAGGGTGTCGCGACCGGCTCCAAGGCCGAGGTGGAGCTGATGACCAGAGGTCTCGGCCGGTTCTTCCGGACGACCCTGAGCGCTTCGTCGCCGAACTGCCCCCCGACGAGCGGCACGGCAACCTAGCCGCCACCTGCCACCGGCTGCTGTAGTCCCCCGACCCGAGAGTGCGGGAGCGGGCCGCGCGAGTCTGGACGGACTGGGAGACGGCGATCGTGCCTGCGCCGCCGCGTTCGGTGGCGCGGACGAGGACGCCGACTTCCGGCAGGACTTCGACCGTACCGTCACGCACTACTGGGGAAGTCACGCACTACTGGGGAAACGACCACTTGCCGGGCGAGGGCGGCCCGACGGCGTGGTCCTGCGCGACGCCCACCGGCCGGCGGGCATCCCGGACACCCTCGTTCAGGGCAGCTTGATCGCCAACCAGCTCGGCATCGTCTGGCGGCGCGGCTCCACCACGCCCGGCCCGGCAGCGAGCTGATCGTCGTGGACGACGTCGGGCACGACGCGGGCGCTTCGCGGACGACGGACGTCCCGGTGGCGACGACGGACGCGTACGCGGCCCGCCGGGGCGGCTGACGCGGGCGTCGCACCGTCCGGCGGCCGGGCTCACGGCCGCCAGACGTACCGGACGTCCGGCTCTCGCTCCTCGTTGCCGCTGCCGTCGGTGCGTTCCACGGCGACGAAGCCGTGGCGCTCGTAGAAGCGCTGGGCGGGCCGGTTCACCTCGAAGGTCCACAACTCCAGCCCGCCGGGCCTGCGGTCCTTGGCGAGCGCGACGAAACGGTCGCCGAGGCCGCGTCCGCGCCAGTCGGGCGCGAGGTAGAGCTGGGAGAGGGCTCCGTCGTGGAGGACCATCAGCCCCACGACCGCGCCGTCCGCCGCCTCCGCCACCCAGGTCTCCCGCAGGGGCACCACGACGTCACGGAAGTACGCGCGGACCTCGGCGTCGGTGCGGGGCCGGACCACGCCGGGCAGCGCGGCGGCGAACGACCGCAGCCACACATCGGCCGCGGGCCGGGCGTCACGGGCGACCGCGGGCCGAAGGGTCACGTCGGGCTGGTGGCTCACAGGGGCACGTCTCCTCGGTTCCCCGACAGGTCACCCCCGATCATGAGCGCCAGGGCAGGGCGGACGCACCCGGATATCGCACCGCACACCCCCCGCCCAGGTGACGCGACGGACCTGGCCTGTCCCGAGGGCCGGCGTCACATCCCCGCAACACGCCTGTTCCGTCCCCTCCGAAAACTCCCCTTACCCTGGACATCACAGTCACCAGCCCGGCCACCGTCGCCCGAAGGCACACCCCCGCCCTCGCCCCGACAGGAGCCCCGTGTCACGCAGCCGCCCCCTCGACCTCCCGCCCTGGCTCGCCCACGCCCTGCGGACGCAGCGCGGACCCGTGCCGTGGAGCCCGGTCGCGCGAGGCGCGCTGGCCGCCGGGCCGCTCCTGCTCGCGGGCGTGCTCGCCGGGCGGGCGTCGCTCGGCGTCGTCGCCGCCATCGCCGCCATGCTCGCCGGCATCAACGACCACCCCGGCGGGCGGCGCAGCGCGGTCCGCCGGCTCGGGCTGCCGGCCGTCGCCGGAGCGGCGGGGATGCTCATCGGGACGTACGCGGGGGAGCGGGCGGGCGCGGTCGCGCTGACGCTGCTGTTCGCCGGGCTCGGACTCGTCGCCGGAGGCGTCAGCGCCGTGGGGGCGGTCGCCTCGGCGGGCGGCACCCAGTTGCTCGTCGGCTCGGCCGTCGGGGCCGGGATGCCGTTGCCGGAGGCCGGGTGGCGTTATGCCCTCGCCTTCCTCTGCGGGGCAGGGTGGCTGATCGCGCTCCGGGTACTGCTGCCGTGGCCCGCCACCCACGCCGGGGACTACCGTCCGGCCCGGTTCGCGGGGGAGCGGGCGGCGGTCGCCGGGGTGTACGACGCCATCGCCGGGCTGCTCGACGCGGCCGGGTCGGCGACGGCCACCGCACGCCGCGCCGCGCTCACCGCCGCCCTCGACCACGCCCAGGACGCCCTCGGCGGATTCCGGCTGCGGCGGTACACCGGCTCCGCGACCGAGCGGCGGCTCCAGGCGCAGTACGCCGCCGCGCTGCCCCTCGCCGAGGCCGCGACCGCGCTGGCCTGGGCCGGAGAGCCGCTGACCGAGCGCGCCTCCGAAGGCCCCCGCAGGCTCGCCGCGGCCGTCCGCGACGGCGTCGGCGCCGGACCGCTGCCCGCGCCGTCACGCTCGGCGCCCGCCCTGCGCGCCCTGGACGACGCCCTGCTCCTGGCCGCCGAGGCGTTCGACCAGGGCGACGGCGGCGACCTGCACACCCGCAGGCGCGGCACGCGCGAACTGCTCGCCGCCGCCATCGGCAGCGGCGGACGCGAGTACGGCTTCCGCGTCGCCCTCTCCTTCGGGGCAGCCGCCGCGGTCGCCCAGGCCCTGTACCACGCCCGCTGGTACGGGCAGCACGAGCACTGGTACTGGCTGCCCGCCACCGCCGTGTTCCTCGTCAAGCCGGACCTCGGGCCGCTCGTCTCGCGCGTGCTGTGCCGCGCGGCCGGCACCGTCCTCGGGGCGCTCCTGTTCGCCGGGCTCGCGGCCGTCCTGCCGCATCCCGGGGGCCTCGTCGCGCTCGTCGCCGTCTGCGGCGCGCTCATCCCGGTCGCGGTACGGAACTTCGCCGCCCAGACCGCCGTCGTCACCGTGCTGGTGCTCGCCCTGGTGATGGTCGGCGGCGAACCGCAGGCCTCCGCCGCCCGGATCGGCGAGACGCTGCTGGCCTGCGCGATCGTACTGCTCGTTGGACACCTGCCGATGCCGGGGGAGCGGGGCGGAGCCGTACGCGCCCGGCTCGCGGCGGCGGGCAGCGCGGCGGACGCCTACCTCACCCACGTCCTGAACGCGTCGGACGGCGCCCCCGGCGCACGCCGGGACACCGGTCGCACCAGTCGCGAGCCGTCGCACGCCCCGCGCGAGCCGGCCGTCCCCGGCGCCCCGGCCGTCCCCGCCGCCGGCCCCGACGACCGAGCCCGGCGTTGGGTACTGCGCCGGGAGGCGTACCGGGCGCTCGCCGAGGCGCGGGCCGCCATCGCCCGGGCCTCCGCCGAACTGCCCGCCCTCGCCCGGCACGCCGAGGGCGCCGACGAGGTCGCCGCCCTCCTCGAACGGCTGGTCGACACCACCACCGCGTGCGCCGTCCACCTGGACGACACCGGTCACCTCGCGCCGCGGCACACGCGTCGGCTCGCCGAACTCCTGGAGGAACTCGCCGACGCGTGCGAGCGTCCCGGCCTGCGCCCTTGCGCGGTGGCCGTCGGCGGGTAGCGCGACCGACTGCGGGAGCGTGGGCGCCGCGGGTACGTTGTCGCCATGATGGCTCCCCACGCCGATCTCGTCATCACCGGATGCACCGCCCTCGTCCACGACGACACGGAGCGGATCGGGTTCCTGGAGGACGCCGCGATCGTCGTGCGCGACGGGGTCGTCGAGGCCGTCACCGCCAGCGTGGACACGACCGCCCTGCCCGCGGCCGAACGCATCGACGCCCGCGGCCAGGTCGCGCTGCCCGGACTGATCAACTGCCACACCCACGCCGCCATGGCCGCCTTCCGCGGCATCGCGGAGGACCTGCCCACCGAGGAGTGGTTCAACGACGTGGTGTGGCCCGTCGAGTCCAACCTCACGCCCCGCGACGTCGAACTGGGCGCGCGGCTGGCCTGCGCGGAGATGATCCGGGGCGGGGTGACCTGCTTCGCGGACCACTACTTCGCCATGGACCGGGTCGCCGCCGTGGTGGCCGAGTGCGGACTGCGGGCCCATCTGGGCGAGGCATACTTCTCCTCCCAGGGGCCCGAGGGGCGCGAGCGCTCCCTCGAGTTCGCGCTGCGCCACCGGGGCGGCGCCGACGGCCGTATCACCACCGCCCTCGCCCCGCACGCCCCCTACACGGTGACCGACGCCGACCTCGCCGCCACCGCCGAACTGGCCCGCGCCCACGGCCTGCCCGTGCATCTGCACGCCGCCGAGAACCGCGACCAGACCGAGGCGAGCCTGGCCCGGCACGGCGTCACCCCGATCGAGGTCCTGGCGCGCACCGGACTGCTGGACGCCACCGACGTGCTCGTCGCGCACGGCACCGGCATCCTCGAACGCGACCTGCCGGTCCTGCAACGGGCCGCCGGGCGGGTCGCCGTGGCGAGCGCGCCCCGCGGCTACCTGAAGTTCGCCTGGCCCACCACCACCCCGATCCGCGCCCTGCGCGACCTCGGCATCCCCGTCGGACTCGCCACCGACGGCCCCGCCTCCAACAACAACCTCGACGTGTGGGAGTCGATGGCGCTCACCGCCCTGGTCCAGAAGCAGGCCGAGGGCGACCCGCGCTGGCTGACCGCACGCCAGGCCCTGCACCACGCCACGCTCCAGAGCGCCCGCGCGGTCGGCCTCGGCGGCGTCGTCGGCTCCCTCGCCCCCGGGCATCGCGCGGACATCGTCCTCGTCGACCTCACCGGCCCGCACACCCAGCCCGTGCACGACCTCGCCGCCACCCTGGTGCACAGCGCCCGCTCCTTCGACGTCCGCACGACGATCGTCGACGGCCGCGTCCTGATGCGCGACCGCGAACTGCTGACCGTCGACGTGCCGTCCGTCGTACGGGAGATGGCCGACCGGACGCCCGCCCTGCTGGACCGCGGACACGGCCGGCGCATCCAGGAGTACGACGCCTGAAAAATCTCCGGGCACAGCGATGAGTTCCGCCCACCGGCGCGGTCACCACTGCCAACGGGACCGTCGCACAGGAGGAGCCATGTCGCTTCCGGAGGTCGTCTCGCGCCACGAGTGGCGCAGGGCGCGGCAAGAACTGCTGGTCAAGGAGAAGGCGGCCACCCGCGCGCGGGACGCCCTCAACGCGCAGCGGCGCCGGCTGCCCATGGTGGAGATCGACACCGAGTACGTCTTCGAGGGCGGCGACGGCAAGGCGTCCCTGCTGGACATGTTCGAGGGACGGCGCCAACTGGTCGTCTACCACTTCATGTTCGCGCCCGAGTGGGAGGCCGGCTGCCGCAACTGCTCGGCGTTCATGGACCAGATCGGGCACCTCGCCCATCTCCACGCCCGCGGGACGACGTTCGCGGCCGTGTCCCGGGCGCCGTACACGAAGATCCTGCCGTTCAAGGCGCGGATGGGCTGGACGGCGCCCTGGTACTCGTCGTGCGGCGGCGACTTCAACGAGGACTTCGAGGTGACCCTCGAACGCGACGGCGAACTCGTCGAGAGGCCCGGACTGAGCTGCTTCCTGCGCGACGGCGACCGCGTCTTCCACACCTACTCGACGTACGAGCGCGGACTGGACGGGCTCGGCGCGACCACCACCCTGCTCGACCTGACGGCCCTCGGCCGGCAGGAGGAGTGGGAGGAGCCCAAGGGGCGCGCGTCGGCTCTCGGGGCGCCCGCGGGCAGCGCACGGATCCGTTATCACGACGAGTACGACGAGTACGACGAGTACGGCGCGTGAGAAGGAGTCCGGCGCCCCGATGGGTGCGGGCCAGACCGACGGACGCGGACGACGGGCGAGGACGAGCGCGGCGCGTGTGACCAGTGAGGGCCGGGAGGGCGAGATGAACGCACGGGGAGTGGCCGTCTCCTCACATTGAGCGTTGAACTAGTGTCAGGTATGTCTCAGTACGGTCACTGAGCGCGCCGTTTCCCCTTCCGAGGGCGTTAACTCCTTGTACGTACGACGCTCATCGGAGGTGCGAGATGGTGAACGGGCGAAGAGTGCTCGGGCGCTTTCCCGCAGGCGGCCCACGCGGATCCTGGCCGGCGGAGGAGTTCGCGCAGGCGCGCCGGCTCGAAGGCACGGCCGCCGAGGTCGTGATGGACCTCGCCACGGACACGTTCCTGGTCATCGTGCGCGAGGCGGAGAGCGACGCCGCCGCGTGAACCGGCGGAGCCGAGGTGCGTGATCAGCCCGCCCTCGGCGCTGGGGTCCGCGCCGTGAACTGCTCGGCCTGGAGCGCGTACAGCTCCGCGTAGACCCCGCCCTCGGCGAGCAGTTGGTCCGGTGTCCCCGACTCCACCAACCGACCCTGGTCCAGCACGTGCACCAGATCGGCGTGGCGCACCGACGCCAGCCGGTGGGTGATCAGCACGACCGTCTGCCCGGAGCCCGCCAGCGCGCGGATCTTCTCGAACACCTCCAGCTCGGCCCGGGCGTCCAGGGCCGCCGTCGGCTCGTCCACGATCAGGATCTGGCCGCGCCGGTACGCGGCCCGCGCGATCCCGAGGCGCTGCCACTGCCCGCCGGACAGCTCGTGCCCGCCGCTGAAGTCGCGGGCGAGCAGGGTGTCCAGGCCGCGCGGCAGATCCGCCACCACGTCCCCGGCGCCCGCCTCGGCGACCGCGCCGGCCAGCCGGTCCGGGGTGATCGGCGCCGAGGGCCGGCCCACGGCGATGTTCACGCGGGCGGTGAACGGCCACCGTTTGAAGTCCTGCGCCACCATCGCGATCCGCTCCGCCAGCCCCCGCCGGTCCGCGGTCGCCGCGTCGACGCCGTCCCAAAGGATCCGCCCCCGGTCCGGCCGGTACAGACCCGCCAGCAGCTTGACCAGCGTCGTCTTGCCCGAGCCGTTCTCGCCGACCAGAGCGATGATCCGGCCCAGCGGCAGGCTGAGGGTGACGTCGTCCAGCGCCGGGCGCGCCGCCTCACCCGGGTAGCGGAACGTGACGTTCTCGAAGCGGATCTCTTTCGGATCGTCCGGCAGCTGCACTCCGCCGACCGGGATCGCCCGCTCCGCCGCCTCGGCGTACAGCCGCTCCAGGTCGCCCACGAACAGGGCCTCCTCGTGCAGCTGGTTCACCTCCAGCACCAGCGTGCTCAGGCTCGCGGAGCCGGTGCGCACCGCGATCACGGCCGTGCCCGCGACGGCCAGCGACATGGCTTCCGTCAGCAGCAGCCCGCCGAGCGTGGCGTACGTGGCCAGCGTCGCCAGCCCCGTCCAGGCCGCCGCGATCAGACCGGTGCGGGCCGCGAGGCCGGCCAGCCGGGCCTGTTCCGCCTCCGCCGTCTCCGACATGGCGCGGAAGTGCCTCAGCAGGAACGGCCCGACGCCGTGGACCCGGATCTCCGGGGCCGCGGCCGGCTCGGTGAGCAGATTGCTGATCAGGTGTCCCGCGCGGGCGTGCTGCACCCAGATGTGGAACGACTCGTAGCGGCGCCGGGCGTTCGTCAGCGCGCTCCAGGCGCTCGGCAGCGTCATCGTCGCCAGCAGGGGGAGCAGCAGCGGGTGCAGCACGGTCAGTACGCCGGCCGCCGCGACCAGCGAGATCAGCGCGTTCACCACCCGCGTGCCGTACATGATCATGCGGCGGGCGGAGGCGGCGCCGTACTGCGCGGTGTCCAGCAGCTTGTGGAAGGCGTGGTCCTCGATCGCGGACAGCTCCACGGCGGCCGCCCGCTCCAGATACAGCTCGGTGGCCACCCGCTCCACCTTCGGCTCCAGCCGGCCGGTGGCGTACGTCGACGCGGCCCGCAGGAGCGCGCCGACCAGCAGGACGACGGCGATGGCGGCCAGCGCGGGGGCGGCGCCGCGCAGCCGCTCCTCGACCGGGCCGGCGTCCATCAGCCGGGCCAGCACGCTGTTCACCGCCAGCAGGCTCACGGCGTGCGCCGCGCCCCGGGCCGTCTCGGCGGCCAGCACGATCCGGGCCGCTCGCCGGTCGGCCCGGCGGGCGAGCCGGAAGCTGGAGGCGAGCAGGGCGGGAAGCCGCCGGATCATGGAGCGGAAGGTCAGTTCGAGGAAGGCCTCGGAGTGCTGGTTCCAGCCCGTGTCGTAGCGGAGCGGGCCGCCGAAGAGCAGCCGTTCGGATTCCGACACCTGCTTCTCGGGCTGTTGCCCACGGTCGAAACGATCCTCCCGCGCGGACCGATTCCGCGGACCCGGCTGCCGTCCTCGCCGGTCGCTCTTCGTCCCGCTCTTCGTCCCGCTCGTCGTCCCGTGCTTCGTCCCTTGCTTCGTCCCGCTCTTCGCCTGCTTCTTCGTCCGTCTCTTCGGCTGCACGAAGAGTCACTATCGCGGCCCGGCGCGGTGCCGGGCAGGGCGCGGGAGGAAGGCGATGACATGCGCGGGCGTGCGACCCCGGGAGGGCGCCGGTGCGGGGCGCCGCGGCGGGCGGGTCAGGCGGTGACGGCGCGCGACCAGGTCGGGGCGGTGCCGATGATCCGGCACAGGGCGAGGTAGAGCGGAATCGGCGGGGTGTACGGCAGGGTGCCGTCCGGCCGGTGGATCAGCCGCGGGGAGTCGGGAACGACCGCGCCGGCGACGTACCGCGTGGGCGCGGGCCACTCCAGCGCGTAGTCGGAGTCGGAGGGGACCAGCCACCACCAGTGCGCGTCGTCCGCGTAGACACAGCCCACGCGCGGCAGCCGGGGCAGTACGAGGGGTCCGTACCGGGCGGGGACCGCCACCGCGTCGCAGCCGAGCGGGGCGGTCATGCCGTCGGGGACGGAGAGCCGGTGGGGCGGGTCGTCCGGGGTGCGCAACCCGCGTCCCAGGCGGACCAGGGTGTTCAGGGCGACTACCCGCCCGCCGCCGGAACCGGCCGTCACACCCATTCGGGCCCCGTTTCGTGATGAGTTCGGTGGTGTGCGCCCGGATGGGGCGCGGGGCGTGCGGCGTCGTGCGCGCCGGCGCCCGGGTGGGACATCGCGCCCGGGTGGGACAGGGGGCGCGCGGTGCCGTGCGAGGCGTGGTGCGAGCCGTGCGGTATCTGGTGCACGGGCGGTATCGCGTGGTGCGCCTTGTGCTGCTGCGGGGGCACGCGATGGAGGGCGTCCGGGCCGGCGACGCGGTGTGCGGCGTCGCGGGGCGCGCCCGGGGAGGCGTCGCGGGTGCGCTGGTGCGCCTCGTCCTCCTCGCCCGTTCCGTCGCCGGAGGAGCCGGGCCGCGGGCGGGCGCCCCAGCCGAGGTCGGCGTGGGGGGCGTTGTCCGCGGGAGCGGCACGGCGCGGCAGCTCGGCCCAGACGAGCAGGCCGGGACCGTTCTCCTGGGCGCCCCAGGCGTGTGCCAGGGCGTCGACGAGAAGCAGTCCCCTCCCGTGCTCCTCCTCGGCCCGCTCGGGGGTCGGCCGCGGCTCGCCCGGCGCGCAGCCCTCGTCGCCCACGGCCACCCGCACCACCTCGTCGCCGTCGTGCAGCTCGCAGACGACGACCGCGCTCGCGGTGTGCATGATCGCGTTGGTGACCAGCTCCGACACCACCAGGGCGGCCGTGTCGCAGGTGTCCTCGCACACCGACCAGCCGGTCAGCCGGGACCGGGTCAGGCGTCTGGCCTGCGCGGGAGAGCCGGGGTGCGCGGCCAGCTCGAAGCGGAACCGCCGCTCGGCGGCCGCGCCCGCGGGGCCGGCCGTCGCGGCGGCGCCGGGGCCGGAACGGCCGGCGGCGTCTGTTCCTAAGGGCGCGGACGGAATCACGCTGCCACTATCGCCCTGCCGCGGACACTTGGCAAGTGTCACTCTGAAAAATGCAGAGTGCTGTATGACGCGGTGAGGGCTCGTGGCACACTGCTCGCAACAGCATCTGATGCGGCGCCAGTTGGGATCGCCGGAAGTCCGCCCGGACTTTCGAATGGGTCTTCGAATGGCGCCGCTGGGCTGTGAGCGTGCACGCAGGGCCTTCGGGCAAGGAGTCGCGGGTTTTTTCGGGTTATTCCGTACGGGGACTGAATGGAGGTGGAACGTGAGCGAGCCGCGGTCCGCGCCCACGGTCGGCCAGGTCGTCCTCGGGCGGCGTCTGCTGGACCTGCGCGAGCGGGCGGGTCTCAAGCGGGAGGAGGCCGCCAAGATCCTCCGTGTCGCCCCGGCCACCGTCCGCCGTATGGAGACGGCCGAGGTCAGCCTCAAGATCCCCTACCTCCAGCTCCTCCTGAAGGCCTACGGCGTCCCCGACGACGAGGCCGAGGCCTTCGTGCAGCTGGCCGAGGAGGCCAACCGTCCCGGCTGGTGGCAGCGGTTCCACGACATCCTGCCGGGCTGGTTCTCGATGTACGTCAGCCTGGAAGGCGCCGCCGCGCTGATCCGCACCTACGAGCCGCACTTCGTGCCGGGGCTGCTGCAGACCGAGGACTACGCGCGCGGGGTCATGAAGTCGGGCGCCGTCGGCCAGACGCGGCCGGAGGACATCGAACGCCATGTCGCCCTGCGCATGCAGCGCCAGGAACTGCTCACGCGCCCGGACGCGCCCCGGCTGTGGGCCGTGATGGACGAGACCGCGCTGCGCCGCCCGGTCGGCGGCCCGGAGGTGATGCGTGCCCAGATCGACAAACTGCTCGAGGCCACGAAGCTGCCCAATGTGACGCTGCAGGTCGCCCCGTTCTCGACGGGGCCGCACCCCGGCACGTACGGGCCCTTCGTGCTGTTCCGATTCGCCGTGCCCGAACTCCCGGACATGGTCTACAGCGAGTACCTGACCGGCGCCGTCTATCTCGACGCGCGCAACGAGGTGGCGACCTATCTCGAGGTCATGGACCGCATGGCGGCGCAGGCCGCTACGGCACATCGCACGAAGGAGATCCTCCGGGATCTCCGCAAGGAGCTGTGAATGGATCGCATCACGTCCAAGCCCAAGCCGCGGGTCCGCGGCGAGCGGATCTACAACGGCATGCCCGCCCGGGAACTGGGCAGCGAAGGCTGGCACAAGCCGTGGAGCGGCGGCAACGGCGGCAACTGCCTGGAGGCGATGAAGCTCGCCGACGGGCGGATAGCCGTCCGGCAGTCCACCGACCCCGACGGGCCGGCGCTGATCTACACCTCCGACGAGATGACGGCCTTCATCGAGGGCGCCAAGGCGGGGGTGGCGGACTTCCTGCTGTCCTGAACGGACCGACCCGGTTCACTTTTTGCTGCGCAACTGCCTTATCTTGCTACTGACTTGATCATTATTTGTGCACACGTCCATGGAGCGCCTCATGAGCGGGCAGGACCCCACCGGCGCCGTCGAGATCGACACCAGCCGGCCGCATCCCGCGCGGATGTACGACTGGTATCTCGGCGGCAAGGACAACTACCCCGTCGACGAGGAGATGGGCCGTCAGATGCTCGCGCTCGAACCGCGCGTGCCGGTGATGGCGCGGGTCAACCGGGCGTTCATGCACCGGGCCACGCGGTGGCTGGCCCGCAACGGCGTGACGCAGTTCCTCGACATCGGCACCGGCATACCGACCGAGCCCAACCTGCATCAGGTCGCCCAGGAGGTCGCCCCCGCGGCGCGCGTCGTCTACTGCGACAACGACCCCATCGTGCTGGCCCACGCGGCGGCCCTGCTGCGCAGCACGCCCGAGGGCGTCACCGAGTACCTCCAGGCGGACGTCCGCGACCCCGACGCCATCATCGAGGGCGCCCGGAAGATCCTCGACCTCTCCCGGCCGGTGGCCCTCTCGCTGATCGCGCTGCTGCACTTCGTCCCCGACGAGGACGGCGCGCACGAGCTGGTCGCCCGGCTGCTCGCCGAACTGCCCTCCGGCAGCCACCTGGTGATGACCCACGCCACTGCCGACTTCACTCCGGAGGAGTCCGCGGCGGCGACCGAGAAGCTCAAGGCGGCGGGCGTCACCCTGGCCCTGCGCTCCCGCGACGAGTTCGCCCGCTTCTTCACCGGCCTGGAACTGGTCGACCCCGGCGTCGCCGTGGTGCCCGACTGGCATCCCGAGCTGGGGGAGCCGGTGCCGGGGCAGGAGGACGGGGTCATTCCGGGGTACGGGGCGGTGGGGCGCAAGCCCTGACCGGCCGTTGTTGTGACCGGGCGCGGGTTGTGACCGGCCGCGGCCCT
Source organism: Streptomyces sp. NPDC006610 (assembly GCF_040611575.1). Taxonomy (NCBI): domain Bacteria; kingdom Bacillati; phylum Actinomycetota; class Actinomycetes; order Kitasatosporales; family Streptomycetaceae; genus Streptomyces; species Streptomyces sp. NPDC006610. The sequence continues at coordinate 20,779 of NZ_JBEXOP010000051.1, read as the reverse complement.
GTCCGACCGTGAGGCCGCCGGGCGGGCGTTCGGCGCGTTCGGCAGCGCGGCGGCCTGGCGTCCTGCGCGGCGGTGTGGGCGTTCGGCGCGCCGGTCGGTTGCGCTCAGCGCGGTGGCAGCACCTCGCACAGGGCGTCCAGCGCCGCGCCGTACGCGTGTTCCGACGGGGTCGCGTATCCGACGACCAGGCCGTCCTGGGCGGGCATGTCCGTCTCGGGGTGCCGGAAGGCGGACAGGCCGTCGACGGCGACGCCCCGCCAGGCGGCGGCCTTCACGGCGGAGCGCTCGGTGCCGGGCGGCAGCCGCAGCAGCGCGTGCAGGCCGGCCGCCACACCGGTCACCGCGATGTGCGGCGCCCGTTCGGCGAGCGCCGCGACGAGCCGGTCCCGGCGCGCGCGGTAACGCTGCCGCATACGCCGCACATGACGGTCGTACGACCCCCGGGAGACGAAGTCGGCGAGGGCGAGCTGGTCCAGGACGCTCGCCCACCCCTCCCGGTCGCCCTTCGCCGCGAGCACGCCCCCGACGCAGCGTTCCGGCAGTACCAGCCACCCCAGCCGCAGCGCCGGTGACAGGCTCTTGCTCACCGAGCCGATGTAGACCACGCGCTCCGGGTCGAGCCCCTGCACCGCCCCGACGGGCTTTCGGTCGTAGCGGAACTCGCCGTCGTAGTCGTCCTCCAGCACCACACCGTCCCGCGCGCGGGCCCAGTCCACGACGGCCGCGCGGCGCGCCGGTCCGAGCGGGCCGCCGGTCGGGAACTGGTGCGCCGGCGTGAGCAGCACCGCCCGCTCGCGCGCCAGCGCGTCGACGCGCGCCCCCTCCTCGTCCAAGGGCAGCGGCGCCGTCCGCACCCCCGCCGTCGCCAGCAGCTCCCGGTGAAAGCCCAGCCCGTACGCCTCCACCGCCAGCGGCCCGCTCAGCACCCCGCCCGCGCCCTGACCGCACAGCAGCCGCAGCGCGTGAGCGAAGCCGGAGCAGATCACGATCCGGTCCGGTTCCGTCCGCACGCCCCGCGCGCGGGCGAGATACCCGGCGAGCGCCTCCCTCAGCTCGCGCCGGCCCGCGGGATCGCCGGGCCCGAACACCTCGTTCGGCGCCTGCGCCAGCGCACGCCGGTAGGACGTCAGCCACGCCGCGCGCGGGAACGACGACGCGTCCGGTGTGCCCTGGCGCAGATCGTGCCGCGGTCCCCGCGCCCGAGGCGGGGCGCCTGCGGTCGTCCGGGCCGCGGACCTCGGCGGCTCGGCCCGGTCGGCGACCCGCGTGCCCGACCCCTGGCGGGCGGTGAGCCAGCCCTCCGCGACCAGCTCCGCGTACGCGTCGGCGACCGTGTTGCGGGCGACACCGAGATCCGCGGCGAGTGAACGGTACGGCGGCAGCCGCGTGCCGGGCGCCAACCGGCCGCTGCGCACCGCCTCTCGCAGCGCCCGGGTGAGCGCGGCGCGCCGGCCGCCCGGCCCGGACAGCTCCAGCAGCAGGTCGGCCCCGATCCGCTCCGCGTGATTGACCCACGATTCCGCCATGGAAGCGCACCCTACAGACGGTCTTCACCGACCGTAGGTTGAGGGACATGACGACGCAGACCGCGCAGATGGCTCAGACGACGTACACGACGGACACGATGCTCACCACCCGCACGCCAGGCACCCGGACGCCCGCCGACCGCCCCGCCCGCCCGGAGTCCGGCCGTTCCGAGCCAGGCCGTCCCGAGTCCGCCCGTCTGGACTTCGCCCGGTCCGCGCCCGGCGCCTTCAAGGCCCTCATCGGCTTCGACGCCGCCGCCCGCGCGAGCGTCGACCCCGCTCTCGTCGAGCTGATCCAGATCCGCTCGTCGCACCAGAACCACTGCGCCTACTGCCTCCACATGCACACCAACGACGCCCGTACGGCCGGCGAGAGCGAGGACCGGCTGCACATGGTGCCCCTGTGGCGCGAGGCGCGGCACTTCTTCACCGAGCGGGAGCAGGCCGCCCTGGCCCTGACCGAGGCGGTCACCCTGGTGGCCGACGGCGGCGTCCCTGACGACGTCTACGCCGAGGCCGCCGCGCAGTTCGACGCCACGGAGCTGGCCCACGTACTGGCCGTGATCCTCGCCATCAACACTTGGAACCGGATCGCCCTGACGACGGCGAAGACGGCGGGCACGGACCAGCGCCGACCCGAGCCTTCGCACCCCCGCGCCGGTCATGGCGGTCGCGCCGGCCGTGGCGGTCATGGCAGTCGTGGTTGATCAGACCGACATCGGCCGGTCGTACGGCCCGATGGGCGCCGGCAGCCGCGAGGAGCCCGTCAGCCGGCGGTCCACGGCCGCCGCCACCGCCCGTCCCTCCGCGATCGCCCACACGATCAGCGACTGTCCCCGCGCGGCGTCTCCCGCCGCGAACACGCCGGGGACGTTGGTCGCGAAATCCGCGTCCCGCACGATCGTGCCGCGCGGTTCCAGCTCAAGCCCCAGCTGGTCGATCAGCCCGTCGCCCCGGTCCGGCCCCGAGAAACCCAGCGCGAGCAGCACCAGATCGGCGGGCAGCGTCCGCTCGGTGCCGGACACCGGCTGCCGCCTCGCGTCCACCTCGACGAGGTGCAGCGCCCGCACATGTCCCTCGTCGTCGCCGGTGAAGCGCAGCGTCGACGCCGCGAACAGCCGCGCGTCGGCGTCCGCCGCCGGGGCCGTCCGCAGATCGCGGGCCTCTTCGTGCGCGGCCGACAACCGGTAGATCCTCGGATACGTCGGCCACGGGTCGACGTCCTCGTCGCGTTCCGTGCCCGGCTGGGCGTAGATGTCCAGCTGCGTCACGGACGCGGCGCCCTCCCGCACCGCCGTGCCAAGACAGTCCGCCCCGGTGTCGCCGCCCCCGACGATCACCACGTGCTTCCCGGCCGCCGACAGCGGAGACACCGCCAAGTCGCCCTCGCACACCCGGTTGGCCGGCGGCAGGTACTCCATCGCCTGATGCACCCCGGCCAGCTCCCGCCCCGGCACGGCCAGTTCACGCCAGGCGGTCGCCCCCGTCGCGATCACCACCGCGTCGTACCGCGCCCGCAGCTCCGCCGCCCCGATGTCCCGCCCGACCGCCGTCGACGTGCGGAACTTCGTCCCCTCGGCGCGCATCTGCTCCAGCCGCCGGTCCAGATGGTGCTTCTCCATCTTGAACTCGGGGATGCCGTACCGCATCAGCCCGCCCAGCCGGTCGTCCTTCTCGTACACCGCCACGGTGTGCCCGGCACGCGTCAACTGCTGCGCCGCCGCCAGCCCCGTGGGCCCCGACCCGATCACGGCGACCGTCCGCCCGCTCAGTCGCTCCGGCGGGCGCGGGACGGTGAAACCCTCCTCCCAGGCGCGGTCGGCGATGGCGCATTCGACGTTCTTGATGGTCACCGCCGGCTGGTTGATGGCGAGCACACAGCCCGCCTCGCACGGCGCCGGGCACAGACGGCCCGTGAACTCCGGGAAGTTGTTCGTGGCGTGCAGCCGGTCGCTCGCCGCCCGCCAGTCCTCGCGGGCCACCAGGCCGTTCCACTCGGGGATGAGATTGCCCAGCGGACAGGCGTCGTGGCAGAACGGGATGCCGCAGTCCATGCACCGGTCCGCCTGCTCGTCGATGATGGGCAGCAGCGCCCCGGGAACGTAGACCTCGTTCCAGTCCCGTACCCGTTCCCCGACCGGCCGACGGGGCCAGTCCTGGCGGGGAGTGGTCATGAAACCCTTGGGATCGGCCATGGCCGGCTTCCTTGCGTACGCGTACGACAGCCCGTACGTCATCGGCGGCGCTCTTCCCGCCACGATACGTCGGGTCGCGCGGGGGCGCAGGGGTGCGCGCGGGGACAGGTGGGTCCTACGCGGGGCGCGGGCTGGGCGTGGGCGGAGGGTGGGTAGGGCGGGCAGGGGAGTGGGAGCGGGTGCGCACGGGACGGGTCCGGTCCGGCGTCCGTCGCCCTGGACGCACTCAGGCCAGCGCCAGGACGAACGCCAGCGCCGCGCCGGCCGAGGCGACCGTGCGGACGTGGTTCCACGCCGTCCACCCACGCACGTACGCCGGCCAGTAGGCGTCCGCCTCCGGTGTACCCGCGTCCAACTCCTGCAGCGCCTCGTTGCGCGGCACGTTCGCGAACACCGTGACGCCGAACGAACCGAACAGATACAGTGCGCTGCCCACCAGCAGCTCCGCCGTCCCCTCCTCCGGCCACAGCACGAACGTCACCACGCCGATGAGCACGCTCAGCAGCGTCGACCCCATGAACACCGCCATGAACGCCGGACGCACCGCCGCCACGTTCACCGCCTTCATCGCGGCCACGCCCTGCTCCGCGGGCAACGACGCCAGGCCCCGCATCACGAAGGTCGAGAACGCGCAGAAGACCCCGGCCACCAGCCCGGTCCCGAGCACTCCCAGCAGGACCAGCACGAAATACGGCCCGTCGATCATGTGCCTCTCATCTCCCCGTCCATTCCGGCCCGCGCCCTCTCGGCCCCGCCACCCCGCCCGGCTCCGGAACTCCATGCCCGGCAACGGCACCGCCGGTGACTGAGGGGACAGGGCTTCGCCACCCTCGCAGCACCTTCTCCACCGACGCCGCGATGCTCCGCCGCGCCTCGTGCCGCGGCACCCCGCTCATCAGCAGCCGGTCGTACGGCGTGTCGACGTGGCGTACGGACGCCGCCACCGCCGAGGTCACCGCGCTCTCGGTGAGCGCGCGCCCCGCCGCGCTCCGGCCGACCCTACCGCTGCCCCGCTCCGAGGTGTGCGCGGCGATCTCCCGCGCCCGCTCGGCCGGGCACCCCGGGAACAAACGCCGTATCTCCGCCGCGAACGCGTCCGCGAACCGGACGTCCTGCACCGCCCGGCGCCGCGCGTCCCGCACCCTGCGCCGCCGCCGCGCCTCCGCGTCCGCCAGACAGCGCTCCTCGGCCCGCGCGAGCCCCGCCTCCTCGACCAGGACACCCTGCCGCTCGTACCGCCCGTGACGTCGGTTGAACCGCACCACCACCGCCGACAGCGCGCTCTCCTCCCGCGACCGCCGGGTCAGCGCGGTGTCCCCTCGCGGCAGGAACACCAGGTGCCCGAGGTCGGCGCAGCCGAGGCAGCGCGGCGAACCCTCCTCCAGGACCAGCATCTGCAGCGGACCGCGCCGGCAGCCGGCGCAGCGCTTCCGCTTCAGCGGCTGGACGACCACGAGCGACGTGGAAGGAACGGGAGTCACCGGTGCGGTGGGCGGCGCCATGTCCGGTTCATGCCCGCCGCCGCGGTCGATCCACGCCGCTCGCCGGCCGGGACGGCGCGGCATCATGGCCGTGTGCGACTCGAAGCGATCACCTGGGAGCGGCTCGGCGACCGGCTTGCCGAGCGGCTGCTCGATCTGAAGCCGGCGGACGGCAGCTCCTGGCCGCGTATCGCCTTCGACGGCGCCCCGGTCGCCCGCCCCGGCGATCTCGCCCGGCTCGTCCACGAAGCGCTGCGCGTACGCGGTCGCTCTTCGCTGGTCGTCGGCACCGAGGGGTTCCTGCGTCCGGCGTCCCTGCGCCTGGAACACGGTCGCCGGGACGTGGACGCCTATTACGACGGCTGGTTCGACACCGGCGCGCTGTGGCGCGAGGTGTTCGGCCCTCTCGAACCCGGCGGCGACGGACGCGTTCTGCCCGACCTGCTCGACCCCGTCACCGACCGCGCCACCCGCAGCCCGTACGTCCAACTCCCGCCTGGTGGTTGCCTGTTGTTGCACGGGCCCCTCCTTCTGCGGCACTGGTTCCCCTTCGACCTGACCGTCCACGTCCTCCTCTCCCCGGGCGCGCTGCGCCGGCGCACACCCGAGGCCGAGCACTGGACCCTCCCCGCCTTCGAGCGCTACGCCGACGAGACCGACCCCGCCGGCACGGCCGACGTCCTGGTCCGCGCCGACGACCCGCGCCGCCCGGCGTGGAACGGCTGAGCCCGTCCTCCGCGGCCTCGTCACCGACCGCGACATCGTCGTCGGCTGCGTGAACGCGCCCGGCCGGCCTGATCAGCGAGGCCGGACCTCGCCCGGAACCTGACGGAGGACCAGGTCGGGGCAAGGCCCAGCGGGTCTACGCCGACGCCCCCGGACGCCGACCCCCGTCGGCGGTCGTCCTCACAGCCAGCCGTTGCGCCGGAAGCCGCGGTACAGCACCAGGCAGGCCGCGGATATGACGCCGATGACCATGGCGTAGCCGTACCGCCAGTGCAGCTCCGGCATGTGCTCGAAGTTCATGCCGTACATCCCGCAGACCATCGTCGGCACGGCGACGATCGCCGCCCATGCCGTGATCTTCCGCATGTCCTCGTTCTGCGCCACGGTGACCTGGGCGAGGTGTGCCTGAAGGATCGAGTTGAGCAACTCGTCGAAGGCGGCGATCTGCTCCGCGGCCCGCTGCAGATGGTCGGACACGTCCCGGAAGTAGGCCTGTATCTGCGGCTCCACCACCCGCATCGGCCGGTCGGCGAGATCGAGCAACGGCCGGCCGAGCGGGACCACCGCCCGCTTCAGCTCCAGCAGCTCCCGCTTGAGCTGGTAGATGCGGCCGGGGTCGGCCCGCGCGCCGTTCTCCGCGAAGACGTCCGTCTCCACCTGCTCTATGTCCTCGTGCACCGCGTCGATGACGCTGAGGTACTCGTCGACCACATGGTCGGCGACCGCGTGCAGCACCGCGGACGGGCCCTTGGCCAGCTGGTCGGGGTCGGATTCCAGCTCCTCCCGCAGCGGGCCCAGCGAACCGTGCCGCCCGTGCCTCACGGTGATCACGAAATCCGGGCCGACGAACACCATGATCTCCCCGGTGTCCACCACCTCGCTGGTGGCCGTCAGCACCTCGTGCTCGACGTAGCAGACCGTCTTGAACACGGCGAACAGCGTCTCGCCGTACCGCTCAACCTTCGGCCGCTGGTGCGCCTCGACCGTGTCCTCGACCGCCAGCGGGTGCAGGTCGAACAGCTCGGCGATGCCCGCGAACTCCCGGGTCGTCGGCTCATGGAGCCCCAGCCAGACGAAACCGTCACCGCCCTTGCGGACCTGACGCACCGTCTCCACCAGGTCACCCCCGACGGGCAGGCGCGCCCCTTCCTCGTAGGCCACGCAGTTGACCACGGAGGAGCCCAGCGGCGAACGGGCGGGGTGGCTCAGGTCGACGCGCCGGCGCCGCCGGGCCAGCCGTGCGACTCTGCGCAGGCCGCCGACCGTGCCGAGGCTCGTCACCTTCCGCAGATTCCCTGCCATGGACATCTCTGGATCTCCTCGCGTGGACCCCTTCGCGCCGCATCTCCGCGCCTGTCGCGCCAGTGTGCCAGGACGGCACGGTGACCGGGCAAGCCTGTGGATAACGCGCATCGCGGCAGGTTCCGGGCTGTGGACAACGGCAGTTCGCAGGGCGCCCAGGCTGCGGGAACGCCTCGTTCGGAGCGTCATCCGTGCTTGACAAGTCGGATAAATGGGATGATCGCGGCATGACGCTCACCGACGGGTATCTCCTCGACAACCGGCAGGCCGGGGCGAGAGAACGCCTCGACGCCCTTGCCGCCCTCTTCGATCCCACGACCTTCCGGCACTTCGAAGCGTTCGGCGTCGGACCCGGCTGGCGCTGCTGGGAGGTCGGCGCGAGCGGCGCCTCCGTGGTGTCCTGGCTGGCCAAGCGAGTCGGCCCCACCGGCAAGGTCGTCGCCACCAACACCGACGTCTCCTGCATCACCGCCCCCGCCCGGCCCCCGGTGGAGGTGCGGATTCACGACATCGCCGCGCACCGGCCGCCGGGGGAGGGCTTCGACCTGGTCCACGCCCGGCTGAGCCTGACCGATGTGTCGGACCGCGCACGGACGCTGCGGACGATGACCGAAGCGCTGCGCCCGGGCGGACGACTTCTGGTCGAGGACACCGACCTCGGCCTCCAGCCCCTCGTCTGCCCGGACGAGCACGGGCCCGAGCAGCAGATGGCGAACCGGCTGCGCAAGGGCGTCGGCCGGCTCCTCGCCAGTCGTGGCGTGGACCTGACCCAGGGCCGCCGACTGCCGCGGCTGCTGCGCGCCGCCGGACTGCGGCGCGTGGAGGCCGACGTCCATTTCCCGCTCTCCGCGCCGGCCTGCGCCGCGCTGGAGACCGCGACGATCCGCCAGGTCCGCGGCGAACTCGTCGCCGAGGGGTTCGCCGCCGAGGCGGACATCGACCGGCACCTGGCCAACATCGCCTCCGGCACGCTGGACCTGGCCGCCGTCCCGGTGATCTCGGCCTGGGGGCGCAAGCCGTAACCGGCCGCCGGCCGCGGCGGGGCACAGGGCACGGCGGTCACCAGCGGTCGTCGGGCATGCGGTCGGCTGTGGGTCGCCGGGTGCGACGAACGCCGGACGTGGCGGCGCGCGGCCTCTCACTCCCGGACCGGCGACCCGTCGTCCGCCGGCGGTCTTCCGTCCGTCGGCGGCCTGCCGCCCACACGTTCGACGGCCCGCGCCCCCGCACGGCACCCCTGCACGGCCGCCGCCTCCGGCTCCGCGCCGCCGAGCAGTGCGGCGAGAAACGCGCCGGTGAACGCGTCGCCGGCGCCCGTGGTGTCCCGCGGCGCGGCCGGTACGCCGCGGACCCGGGCGGACACCGTGCCGCTCCGGGCGACCAGCGCCCCCTCGGGGCCCTGCTTGGCGACGACCAGCGGAACGTGTCGGCTCAGCTTCGCCGCCGCGTCCCGCGCGCCCGGCAGCCCGGTGAGCAGACAGGCCTCGTCCCGGCTGGGCAGCAGCACGTCGACCCCCTCCGCCAACGCCAGGAACCGGTCCACGCCCAGAGTGCGGAGGAAGCCGGCCGACGCCGGATCCAGGCTCACCCGCACCCCGCGTGAGCGCGCCGCCGCCACCGCCGTCGGCAGCAGTGCCCGGCCCGGCGCGGAGAACAGCAGATAGCCGGACAGATGGAGCCACCCGACGCCGTCCAACAGCGCGTCCGACCAGTCGCCGGGATCGAGCCGCAGCGAGGCGCCGCTGTCGGTGAGGAACGTCCGCTCCGCCGCAGCGCCCGCGTCGACCAGGCAGATCACCGTCCCGGTCGGCGCCTCGGGGTCGACGACCAGCAAGGGACGCACCCCGGCGGCGGTCAGCGCCCGTTCGTGCCACCGCGCCGCGTCCGCGCCGACCCGACTGAGCAGCCGTACGTCCGGCCACCCCCAGTGGGAGGCCCAGCAGGCGACGTTGGCGCCCGCCCCGCCGGGCAGGGTCACGATCTGGGCGGCCGTGTCGGTGCCCGCCGCCAGCGGGCCCCGGTGCCGGGCCACGACGTCCGTGATCACGTCCCCGACGACCAGCAGCGCCGTGCCGTCGTCCCCGGCGCGCGGGCCGCCGGGCACGGGCTCGCTCACGCCCCGGCCCAGGCCGCCGCGATCCGCGCCGCCAGCCGTACGTTGCCCCGCACCGCCGCGAGGTTCGCGCTCAGCGAGGCCCCGTCGGTGTGCCGCACCAGATGGTCCAGCAGGAACGGCGTGACGGCCTGGCCCGTGACGCCCCGTTCCTCGCAGGCGCGCAGGGCGTCGGCCAGGACACGCGCGTGCAGCTCGGGGTCCAGCTGCTCGGCCTGCGGGACCGGGTTCGCCACGATCAGCGCCGACTCGGGCACCCCGAGCGCGTCCTGCGCCCGCATGACGTCCGCCACCTGCTCCGGGCTGTCCAGCGTCCAGTCGACCGGATGACCCGAGTCGGACAGGTAGAAGCCGGGGAAGCGGTCCGTGCCGTAACCGGCCACCGCGACGCCCAGCGTCTCCAGCCGCTGCAGTGTCGCCGGCACGTCGAGGATCGACTTCACGCCCGCGCAGACCACCGTGATCCGGGTGCGCGCCAGCAGGCCCAGGTCGGCCGACTCGTCCTGCGTCACCGTCCACTGCCGGTGCACCCCGCCGAGACCGCCCGTGGCGAACACCCGTATGCCCGCCAGCGCCGCGAGCAGCGCCGTCGCGGACACCGTGGTCGCCCCGCTCGCCCCGGCGGCCACCGCGAGCGGCAGGTCACGGTGGCCCAGCTTGCGGATGCCGTCCTCGGAGGCGATCCGCTCCAGCTGCTCCTTGTCCAGGCCGACCAGGGGACGCCCGTCCAGCACGGCGATCGTCGCCGGTACGGCGCCCTCCTGCCGCACCGCCTCCTCCAGCTCCAGCGCCACCCGCAGATTGCGGGGCCGCGGCAGCCCGTGCGCGATGATCGTCGACTCCAGGGCCACCACGGGCCGCCTCGCGCGGACCGCCTCCCGCACCTCTTCGGACACCACCAGCGTCACTGCGCCCCGCCTCCCGTCTGTGCCGTTCTCCCTCATCCCTGGCGGGCGGCGGGCGCCGCCAAACCCCCGTCCCGGCTCCGGCAGGTCAGAACAGCGGCTGGGGCAGCACGCCCTCCAGGGCCAGCAGCTTCCGCTTCGTCTCCACACCGCCGCCGAACCCGCCGATGCCACCGTCGCTCTCCACCACCCGGTGACACGGCACCACCAGCGGCAGCGGATTGGCCCCCATGGCCATGCCCACCGCCTGGGCGCCCCCCGGCCGGCCCACCCGCCCCGCCAGGTCGCCGTACCCGACGACCGTTCCATAGGGCACACCGGACGCCAGCTCGCGCAGCACCTGCCGGTTGAAGCCCGAGATCAGCGACCAGTCCAGCGGCAGCCCGAAGTCCCGCAGCTCACCCGCCAGGTAGGCCTCGACCTGGCGTATCGCCTCGGCCAGCACGGGAAAGCCGGGCGACTCGACCGGCTCGGCGCCCAGCCGCGACGCCAGCCGCTCCAGCGCCCTGTCCCGTATCCCGTCCGTGGCGTGGAAGACGACGTTGACCAGGCCCTCGCTGGTCGCGGCCAGCAGCAGCGGACCGATGCCGCCGCCGACGACGGCCCACGCGACCCGCTGCTCCCCGTGTCCATGGCTGTCCATGCGCCCACCGTAGGGCCCGCCACTGACAACGCCTCCGGCCGGCCCGGGGCCCGCCCGCAGGACAGGGCTTCACCGGTGCGGCACAAGTGGGGCAGGTCGGTGTTTCTTTGCCGGAAAGTCGTTCGACCATACCCGCGCGAGTCATACTCTCCCTCAACCCTGGCCGCTCGTGCGGACCTGGGACGGGGGTGCGTTTCGGGGATTCCGGTACGGAAGAGGGCGGAAGGGCAGCCGCGCATGCAAGGCACGGTCGACGGATTCAGCTACGGCCTCGTCACACCTCTGGTGGCCTATGTCATGGCCTGCCTCGGCGGCGCCCTGGGGCTGCGCTGCACCACCCGGTCCATGCTCGTGGCCGGCTCCTGGCGCCCCGGCTGGCTGGCCCTCGGCTCGGCCGCGATCGGCTCCGGCATCTGGACCATGCACTTCATCGCCATGATGGGGTTCACGGTCAGGGAGGCGCCGATCCACTACGACAAACCGATCACCTACGCCAGCCTGGCCGTCGCCGTCGTCATGGTGGGCATCGGAATCTTCATCGTCGGCTACAAGGGCGCCACCGGCACAGCCCTGTTCACGGGTGGCACGATCACCGGTCTCGGCATCGCGTCCATGCACTACCTGGGCATGGCCGGCCTGGAACTGAACGGCCGACTCGAGTACAACACCTTCACCGTCGCCGCCTCCGTCGTCATCGCCATGGCCGCCGCCACCGCCGCCCTGTGGGCCGCCGGGCAGGTCAAGGGGCCTCTGTGGAGCATCGGAGCCAGCCTCGTCATGGGGCTCGCGGTCAGCGGCATGCACTACACGGGCATGGCCGCCCTCAGCGTCCACCTGCACGGCGCCGCCGACACGTCCACCGGCGACACGCCCGCCGCCCTGCTCGCCCCCATGCTGATCGGGCCGGTCGCCTTCCTCTGCCTGGCCGGTGTGGTCGTGCTCTTCGACCCGCAGATGGTCACGGGCACACCCGAGTGGTCCCGACCCGAGCGCGAGCCCGGCGTCCCGGCCCATCCGCCCGCCCGCCACCACGGCCGCCGCCCGCCTCTGCGCGCCCGCCGGCCCGTCCCGCACAGCCGCTCGAGGACGCCCCAGAACCGCTGACCGCGGCCCATTGTCAGTGGGGGGTCGTACGGTGGATGACATGCGGCCCGTTTCCCAGATCGAACGCACGGTGGCGCCCTTCGAGGTCGTCAGCCCCTACCAGCCGAGCGGCGACCAGCCGACGGCCATCGCCGACCTCGCCCGGCGCATCGAAGCAGGTGAGAAGGACGTCGTCCTGCTCGGCGCGACCGGCACCGGAAAGTCCGCCACCACCGCGTGGATGATCGAGAAGCTCCAGCGGCCCACCCTGGTGATGGCGCCGAACAAGACGCTGGCCGCCCAGCTGGCCAACGAATTCCGCGAGCTGCTGCCGAACAACGCGGTCGAATACTTCGTCTCGTACTACGACTACTACCAGCCCGAGGCCTACGTCCCGCAGTCGGACACCTACATCGAGAAGGACTCCTCGATCAACGAGGAGGTCGAGCGGCTGCGCCACTCCGCGACCAACTCGCTGCTCACCCGCCGCGACGTCGTCGTGGTCGCCTCCGTCTCCTGCATCTACGGCCTCGGCACGCCCCAGGAGTACGTGGACCGCATGGTCCCGCTCAAGGTGGGCGACGAGATCGACCGGGACCAGCTGCTGCGCCGCTTCGTCGACATCCAGTACGCGCGCAACGACATGGCGTTCACCCGCGGCACCTTCCGGGTCCGCGGCGACACCATCGAGATCTTCCCCGTCTACGAGGAGCTCGCCGTCCGCATCGAGATGTTCGGCGACGAGATCGAGGCGCTCACCACCCTGCACCCGCTCACCGGCGAGATCATCAGCGACGAGCAGCAGCTCTACGTCTTCCCGGCCTCCCACTACGTCGCCGGACCCGAACGCATGGAGCGGGCCGTCAACGACATCGAGAAGGAACTGGGCGAGCGCCTCGCCGAACTGGAGAAGCAGGGCAAACTCCTGGAAGCCCAGCGGCTGCGGATGCGGACCACCTACGACATCGAGATGCTCCGCCAGATCGGCACCTGCTCCGGCGTGGAGAACTACTCGATGCACTTCGACGGCCGCCTCCCCGGTTCCCCGCCGAACACGCTGCTGGACTACTTCCCCGAGGACTTCCTGCTCGTCATCGACGAGTCGCACGTGACCGTGCCGCAGATCGGCGCGATGTACGAGGGCGACGCCTCCCGCAAGCGCACCCTGGTCGACCACGGCTTCCGGCTGCCCTCCGCCCTGGACAACCGGCCCCTGAAGTGGGAGGAGTTCCAGGAGCGCATCGGGCAGACGGTGTACCTGTCCGCGACCCCGGGCGCCTACGAGCTCTCCCGCGCGAACGGCGTCGTCGAGCAGATCATCCGACCCACCGGCCTGGTCGACCCGCAGGTCGTCGTCAAGCCGACCGAGGGCCAGATCGACGACCTGGTGCACGAGATCCGCGCCCGGGTCGAGAAGGACGAGCGCGTCCTGGTCACCACGCTCACCAAGAAGATGGCCGAGGACCTCACCGACTACTTCCTGGAAATGGGCATCCAGGTCCGCTATCTGCACAGCGACGTGGACACCCTGCGCCGCGTGGAACTGCTGCGCGAACTGCGCTCCGGCGAGTACGACGTCCTGGTCGGCATCAACCTGCTGCGCGAGGGCCTCGACCTGCCCGAGGTGTCCCTCGTGGCGATCCTCGACGCCGACAAGGAGGGCTTCCTGCGGTCGGGCACCTCGCTGATCCAGACCATCGGCCGCGCGGCGCGCAACGTCTCCGGCGAGGTCCACATGTACGCCGACAAGATCACGCCGGCGATGGAGAAGGCCATCGACGAGACCAACCGGCGGCGCGAGAAGCAGGTCGCGTACAACAAGGCGCACGGCGTCGACCCGCAGCCGCTGCGCAAGAAGATCAACGACATCGTCGCCCAGATCGCCCGCGAGGAGATCGACACCGAGCAGCTGCTCGGCTCCGGCTTCCGGCAGTCGCGCAACGACGGCCGCGGCGGCAGGGCCCCGGTGCCGGCCCTCAAGGAACACGCGGTCAAGGGCGCGAAGGCCGCCAAGAAGGGCAGAGCCCAGGAGACGGCGCCGACCGACCGGCCGGCCGCCGAACTCGCCGCGCAGATCGAGGAACTGACCCAGCGCATGCGCGCCGCCGCCGCGGACCTCCAGTTCGAGATCGCGGCCCGGCTGCGCGACGAGGTGTCCGAGATGAAGAAGGAGCTGCGCCAGATGAAGGAGGCCGGGCTGGCCTGACGGGTCCCCCGGGGCCCCTGTGGCGGCCCCGGGAACGCGCTGTGTTGCAAGACCGACACAAAGTCCGGACCGGGGTACGGCACTGTCAGTGCCCGTGCGTAGGGTTCTGGTCATCCGCGGCATCGCGGCAACAGGGGAACGCTCGAGAGGGGAAACAGCGCGTGACCGTCAACATGACCAAGGGTCAGGCCATCAGTCTGCAGAAGAACGACGGAGGCAGCCTGACCGCGGTGCGCATGGGTCTCGGCTGGCAGGCGGCCCCGCGGCGTGGCCTGTTCGGTTCGCGGACCCGCGAGATCGACCTCGACGCCTCCGCGGTGCTGTTCGCGGACAAGCAGCCGGTCGACGTCGTCTTCTTCCGCCACCTGGTGAGCGACGACGGCTCGGTGCGCCACACCGGCGACAACCTCGTCGGCGGCGTCGGCCAGGGCGGCGACGACGAGGCCATCCTCGTCGACCTGCAGCGCCTGCCGGTCCACATCGACCAGATCGTCTTCACCGTGAACTCCTTCACGGGCCAGACGTTCCAGGAGGTGCAGAACGCGTTCTGCCGCCTCGTCGACGAGACCAACGGCCAGGAGCTCGCCCGTTACACGCTCGCGGGCGGCGGCGCCTACACGGCCCAGATCATGGCCAAGGTGCACCGCGTCGGGACCGGCTGGTCCATGACGGCCCTCGGCACCCCGGCCAACGGACGCACGTTCCAGGACCTGATGCCGTCCATCCTGCCGCACCTCTGACCCGGCGGGCCCGGGCGGGCGGTACATGACATCCCAGCGGTACACGACACCTTCACCACGCGACACGCGTACGCGATTCAGGGGGACCACGACGATGACGGCCGAGCTGGTGCGGGGCCAGAACCACCCGCTCTCCCAGTCCCGTCTCGAGATCCGCGTCTCGGCCGGTACGCCGATCGTGGCCGCGGCCACGATCGGCGACGAGCACGGAAAGGTCCACGGAGCGGAAGGGGTGGCCCATCCCGGAGTGCCCACCCTCCCCGGGCTCGAGGTGTCCCGGCAGGCGGCCGCCGACCACCGGCTGGCGGTCGACCTGGACGCCCTGCCGGAGGCCGTGCACCGCGTCCATGTGCTGCTCGCCCTGCCCACCGGCGCCTCGGGCGGTCCCGCCCGGTTCGGCGCCGTCGCCGCCCCCTTCGTCGCGGTCACCGGACTCGACGGCACCGAGGTGGCGACCTTCACCCTCACCGGACTGGAGGCCGAGACCGCCGTCGTCGCCCTGGAGCTGTACCGCAGACAGGGCGCCTGGAAGGTCCGCGCCGTCGGCCAGGGGTACGCCGGCGGCCTCGCCGAACTCCTCGCCGACCAGGGGCTGCCCGTCGCCGCCCAGCTCGCCGCCACCATCAACGACGCGGTGGCCCGGGGCCTCGCCCGCTCCGTCGCCGCGCCGCCGCCGCGCACCGCGGAGGGCGACCGCGCTCGCCGTACGGCCGCCCCGGCGCTCGGCGCCGACCAGAGCGGCGCCCATACCGCGCCGTACGGCGGCCGGACACCGCAGGCCGCCCCGGAACCCGCCACCGGCTACCCGGCGGAACCCACCACCGGCTACCCCGCCGACGCCACGCCCGTGGACCCCTCGGCGCGCACCCAGCCGTCCACGCCCACCGCGGGCGGCCCCGTCGACTACACCCACCCGCGCCGGCGCAACGCCGCCCCGCCGCCTCCGCCCACCGCGCCCCCGGCGGCGCCCGGGCAGCCCCGCCCGCCCGTCGCGGGTGACGCGACCGGCTGGTCCATGGAGGAGCGGCTCTACAACCAGGTGTGGGGCATGTTCGAGGACCTGGCCCGTGCCACGGCCGCCTACCGCAGCGCCGTCGACTTCGCCGAGTCCCGCATGGACAAGGAGCTGGAGCAGGTCCTCGCCGACCCGCGCAGCCGGATCGGCGGACAGGCGGACGCCGCCCGCGAGGCGGCCCGGGCCCGGCACGCCCAGCTCGTCGACCAGGCCCGCCAGGCCCTCGACCGCGACGTCGCCCAGCTCGCCGCCGAGGCCGGTGTCGTCGAACCCGCGCTGCCCGCGGCCTACGCACGCTGGGACAACCCGGTCTGGCACGGCTACCGGGTCCCCACCGAGATGCCCATGGCCCTGCGACTGGGCGATCTGCACCTGCCCGAATGCGCCCCGCTGCGCATACCGATGCTGGTCCGGCTGCCGCTGGAGCGCGGCCTGTGGATCGACAGCGGGCGGTCCGGTTCGTCCGACGGCGCCTTCCACGACTCGCACGACATGCGCCGCCTGGCGATGGAGTCGGCCGTTGCGCACACCGCCCGGCTGCTCGCCGCCCACCCGGCGGGCGATTTCGCCGTGCACGTCGTCGACCCGGCCGGGTCCGGCGCGCAGGCGCTGGCGCCGCTGGTGGGCACGGGCGTGCTCGCCGGTCCGCCGGCCGTCGGCGCCGCCGGCGTCGCGGACGTCCTGGCCCGGCTCACCCAGCGCGTCGACCTGGTGCAGATGGCGGTGCGGGCCGGTGCGGCCGACGCCCTGCCGCCGGACCTGGACATGGCCCAGCACCTGCTGGTGGTCAACGACTTCCCGCACGGCTTCGACGACCGGGCCGTGACCCAGCTGCGTTACCTCGCCGACGAGGGACCGGCCGTCGGCGTGCATCTGATGATGGTCGCCGACCGAGAGGACTCGGCGGGCTACGGCCCGCTGCTCGACCCGCTGTGGCGTTCGCTGCTGCGACTGACGCCCGTGCCCGAGGATCACCTCGCCGACCCCTGGGTGGGGCACGCCTGGACGTACGAGCCCTCGCTGGTGCCGCTCGGCAGCCAGGTGCTCCAGCAGGTGCTCGCCCAGGTCGCGGCGGCCCGTACCAAGCCCGCGTAAAGTCGCCCGACCAGGCGTTTTGGGTTTTCCTTTACCAAGCTCTTTACCTGTCCTTGGTGATTGGGGTACTGTTTTCCGTACGGAGGGGAGTACTCCCTGCCAACTGCGGCGTTCCCGTCAATACGGATCAGGCCAGATCCCGGGGCGCCGGCCCGAGTCCCGGGTGGAAGAGACCTCCGGCAGCGACGACGCTGACTGACCGTTTGCCGTTTCGAACTGCCGGAGGCGCAGTGGATGTTTCCGTGACCCTGTGGGTCCTGACCGTCGCAGGACTGGCCGCGCTCATCGCGGTCGACTTCTTCATCGGTCGCAAGCCGCACGACGTATCCATCAAGGAAGCCGGGATCTGGACCGTCGTCTGGATCGTCCTCGCCGGGCTCTTCGGGCTCGGCCTGCTCGTCTTCGGCGGCGGGCAGCCGGCCGGCGAGTTCTTCGCCGGCTTCATCACCGAGAAGTCGCTGAGCGTCGACAACCTCTTCGTCTTCGTACTGATCATGGCGAAGTTCGCGGTGCCCTCGCAGTACCAGCAGCGCGTCCTCCTCGTCGGCGTGCTCATAGCACTGGTGCTGCGGGCCATCTTCATCGCCGCCGGCGCCGCGATCATCGCCAGCTTCTCGTGGGTCTTCTACCTCTTCGGCGCCTTCCTGATCTGGACGGCGTGGAAGCTCATCCAGGAGGCCCGGGCCGAGGAGGAGGACGAGGAGTTCGAGGAGAACAAGCTCCTCAAGGCCGCAGAGCGCCGCTTCGGCGTCGCCGACCGGTACCACGGCACCAAGCTGTGGATCCGTGAGAACGGCAAGCGCGTCATGACGCCGATGCTCGTCGTGATGCTCGCCATCGGCAGCACGGACGTCCTCTTCGCCCTGGACTCCATACCGGCGATCTTCGGCCTGACGCAGGACCCGTACATCGTGTTCACCGCCAACGCGTTCGCGCTGATGGGCCTGAGGCAGCTGTACTTCCTCATCGGCGGCCTGCTGAAGAAGCTGGTCCACCTGTCGTACGGCCTGTCGATCATCCTCGGCTTCATCGGTGTCAAGCTGGTGCTGCACGCGCTGCACGAGTCCGGGGTCCATGTCCCGGAGATCAGCATCCCGGTCTCGCTCGGCGTGATCTGCGCCGTCCTGATCATCACCACGATCACCAGCCTGATCGCCTCCAAGAAGCAGGCGGAGGCCGAGGCGCGGGAGGCCGGCGAGGGCGCGTCGAAGGACAGCGTGGACGTCTGACCGGCCGCGCGGAGGCCGGATCAGCCCGACGCGGCTGCCCCGGCCTCCGCCCCGGCTCCCGTCTCCGCCCCGGTTCCCGTCTCCGTTCCGGTTCCCGACTTCGCCGCGGCTTCCTTCGCCGGGAGGGTCTCGGGCAGCAGGGCGAAGCACGCCAGGCTGAGCAGCGCGATGCCGGTCAGATAGGCGCCGACGCCCCACGGCACCCGGCCGTCGCTCTGCTCGGCCAGGGCCGTCGCGGCGATCGGGGTGAGCGCGCCGCCGAAGACGCCACCGAGGTTGTAGCCCACGGCGGCGCCCGTGCAGCGCACCCGGGGCTCGTACAGCTCCGGCAGATAGGCGGCGATCACGGCGAACATGGTGATGAAGGCGATCAGCGCCACCACGAAGCCCAGGAACATGGCCAGAGGCGCTCCTGTCGACAGGAGGGCGATCATCGGGAACATCCACAGGGCCGCCGCCGCGCACCCGGCCAGACACAGGGGCCGACGGCCGTAGCGGTCGCCGAGCACTGCCGCCAGCGGGGTCAGCGCGCCCTTCACGACCACGGCGGCCATGATGCAGCTCAGCATCACGGTACGGCTCACGCCGAGCCGCTCCGTGGCGTAGGCGAGGGACCAGGTGGTCACCGCGTAGAAGATCGCGTACCCGGCGGCGAGCGCGCCCGCGGTCAGCAGGACCAGCCGCCAGTGGTGGCGCACGACCTCGGCGAGCGGCATCCGCGCATGGTCCTCGATCTCCAGGAAGCGGGGACTCTCGGCGAGCGACGAGCGCAGCCAGAGTCCCACCACCGCCAGCACGCCGGCCACCCAGAACGGCACCCGCCACCCCCACTGCGCGAACTGTGCCTCGGACAGCCCGGCCGACAGCGCGAGCATCAGCCCGTTGGCGAGGACGAACCCCACCGCGGGACCCACCTGCGGGAAGCTCGACCACAGCCCTCGCCGGCCCGGTGGCGCGTGCTCGACCGTGAGCAGGACGGCCCCGCCCCACTCACCGCCGAGCCCCAGCCCCTGCAGAAAGCGCAGCAGGAGCAGCAGCAGGGGCGCGGCCACCCCGATCGAGCCGTACGTCGGCAGGCATCCCACTAGGACGGTCGAGGCGCCCGTGAGCAGCAGGGAGGCGACCAGGACCGGACGCCGCCCCCGACGGTCCCCGAGGTGGCCGAAGAGCACCGACCCGAGCGGCCGGGCCACGAAACCGGCCGCGAACGTGCCGAAGGCGGCGAGCGTCCCCGCCAGCGGAGAGAACGTCGGGAAGAACAGCGGCCCCAGGATCAGCGCGGCGGCGGTCCCGTAGACGAAGAAGTCGTAGAACTCGATGGCCGTCCCGGCGAGCGAGGCGGCCGCGAGCCGCGGCATGGAGGGCGTCCTCACGGAGCGTACGTCGTGCATGCCGCGTCAACCACCCACGGTGAGCGCGGGTTACGGGGCGCGTGGAGGCGCGGCGGCCGTCAGTGGGTGACGGTGGTGCGCCGCGCCGGACCGTCGAGGCGGAGGGCGCCGCCGTGGGGGATGACGAGACGAGGGCCGGTGTGGCCGAGGCCCGGCCCACGTCGAGGACCACGTGGGTGTCGGGGGCGTACGCCTGCAGCGCGCTCAGCACGGCTTCGCGCTGTTCGGCCGCGTAACGGGTGCCCCCTTCCGGAGTGCTGGGGCGCTCGAAGGAGCCGGTCCTGGCGGCCCGTGAGCAGCGCGGGAAAGCGCTGGGCCGGCCCGCGCCCGCCCCTGTTGCGCAGGGTGCGGAACACCTCGGCGGCGCCGGGCGTCTCCTCCGAGGTCTCCGGGAAGAGCACGATTCGTGGCCGACGTCGTCCCACCGCCCGGCGGGCCGCAGGTCGTAGGGGCGGAGGGCCAACCCCAAGCCGGGGGCGGCCGTCGTCGACGTGCGTGATAAACCGGGGGCGAGCAGCGGCCCCTGGCGGGCCGCCGACCCCGACCGGACCGGAGGAACCGTGCCCCGCACCCTGGCCAACGCCCCGATCATGATCCTCAACGGGCCCAACCTGAACCTGCTCGGGCAGCGCCAGCCGGAGATCTACGGCTCCGACACGCTCGCCGACGTCGAGGCCCTGTGCGCGAAGACCGCGGCGGCGCACGGCGGCACGGTGGACTTCCGTCAGTCCAACCACGAGGGGGAGCTGGTCGACTGGATCCACGAGGCGCGGCTCGGCCACTGCGGGATCGTCATCAACCCCGGCGCCTACTCGCACACGTCCATCGCCCTCCTGGACGCCCTCAACGCCTGCGACGGAATGCCGGTACTGGAGGTGCACATCTCCAACATCCACCGGCGGGAGGAGTTCCGGCACCACTCGTACGTCTCCCTGCGCGCCGACGGGGTCGTCGCGGGATGCGGGGTGCAGGGGTACGCGTTCGCGGTGGAGCGGGTCGCGGCGCTCGTGGGCGCCGCCCGGGCGCAGGCGTAGCGCCGGGCCGGTCGGGGCCCACCCGCCGCCTGTTCCGCTTCCAGCCGCCGGCCCAGCCGTGGCACGACCCCGACTATGAGCTGCCCGTCACGTTC
>NZ_JBEXOP010000050.1:0-50242 GCF_040611575.1 Streptomyces sp. NPDC006610 | reverse complement strand
CCATACGGAGAACATCTGGCTGCGAACCAAGCGCCACAACGCCAGCGGCAAGGTCGTCTCCGGCACCGGCGGGGTCTGCTACCTGTACTTCCCGGCGCGTCCGACCCCGGCCCAGCGCAGGGCGCTCGCGGCGGTGGGCGTGCGCTGAGCCCCCGTGCGTCCGCGGCCCCCGGCTTTCCGGCCGGGGGCCGTCGCGCTGTCCGGCGGTCCGGCTGTGAGGAAGCTCTCTGCCGCGCACGGCGCGGACGATGGCAAGGTGGAGCAATCGGTGGGGGGACCGGGGGAGACCACTGCACGCACGAGACCAGCGAGATGCCATGACCGCGAACACCGCCACCGCCACCCGCGTCCGCACCGGCGGGCCCCGTGAGGACGGCCCCCAGATCGTCGAGCACATCATGGGCTGGACGCTCGTCGTGGTGCTGTCGATGCTGGTGACCCAGCTCGGCCTGCTCTGACCGTACGCACCATCGCTGCACCATCGCCCGTCCGTTCGCCGTCCGACGGCGCGGCCGCGGGCCCGGCACGGTGGCACCCTCCCGCCGCGGTCGTCCGGCGGTCCCGTGCAACCGGGCCGCCCTCGGCCCGGCCGGCATCACGCCCGGCGGTGCGGCCGGGCGGTCGGTGGACGGCGGGCCGCACCGCCCCGCGCCGGCCTCCGGCTCCGGGCCGGGACCAGCGGGCGCCTCCACGGCGCGGAGGGGCACGGGCACCCCGAAGCCGATCGGCCCGCCCCTCCCCGCGCCGCGATGCGCGGGGTCGCGCAGCGTTGCACGGGGCCGTGCCTCGCACCCCTGCCGCCCACCGCCGCCGAGGACGCCCGGCGGGACGATGCGGGCGACCGTGGTACCGGACCCCGCCCCTCCGCCCCGGCCTCCGCGCGCCGCGGCCGATGCGTCACCGGCAATTCTTGAAGTAAGCGGTCGTTAACCGGTGACGCGATCTCCGCGATCGGGCATACTCACAGCGCACAGCCCGCTGATCAGCGCTTCCGCGACCCGGAGCGCCCCGGCCGGCTGGGCGCCACAGAGCCACCCGGCGGAGCCGCCCACCCACGGTGCCCTCCCGCCGCCGTGCCCGAAAGGGAGGAGAGCGTCGCCATGCCCGACCGCGCCCCGCAGCCGGTGGACCGGCAACTGCCCACGGACGAGGCCAGGGACCTGATCTCCCTCGTCCGCGACATCGCGCAGCGCGAGATCGCGCCGCACGCGGCCGAGGAGGAGGACGCCGGACGCTTCCCGCGCGAGGTCTTCGCCCTCCTGTCCGAGGCCGGACTGCTCGGCCTGCCCTACGACTCCGAACACGGCGGCGGCGACCAGCCGTACGAGGTCTACCTCCAGGTCCTCGAGGAGCTGGCCGCGGCCCGGCTGACCGTCGGCCTCGGCGTCAGCGTCCACACCCTCGCCTCCTACGCCCTCGCCACGCACGGCACCAAGGAGCAGCGGGTCGAGCACCTGCCCGCGGTCCTCGGCGGAGGGCTGCTCGGCGCCTACTGCCTCTCCGAGCCGTCCTCCGGCTCCGACGCCGCCTCGCTGCGCACCCGGGCGGTCCGCGACGGCGACGACTGGGTGATCACCGGCACCAAGGCCTGGATCACCCACGGCGGCGTCGCCGACTTCTACACCGTCATGGCCCGCACCGGCGAGGAGGGCCCGCGCGGCATCACCGCGTTCCTCGTGCCCGGCGACGCCGAGGGGCTGAGCGCGGCGGCACCGGAGAAGAAGATGGGCATGAAGGGCTCGCCCACCGCACAGATCCACTTCGACGGCGTGCGCGTCCCCGACGCCCGGCGCCTCGGCGACGAGGGCCAGGGCTTCGCCATCGCGCTGGCCGCCCTCGACTCCGGACGGCTCGGCATCGCGGCGTGCGCGATCGGCGTCGCCCAGGCGGCGCTGGACGAGGCGGTCGGCTACGCCACCGAGCGGCGCCAGTTCGGCCGGCCGATCGCCGACTTCCAGGGGCTGCGCTTCATGCTGGCCGACATGGCCACCCAGATCGAGGCCGGCCGGGCCCTGTACCTGGCGGCGGCCCGGCTGCGCGACGCGGGCCGCCCCTTCGCCAAGCAGGCGGCCATGGCCAAGCTGCACTGCACGGACACGGCGATGAAGGTCGCCACGGACGCCGTGCAGGTCCTCGGCGGCTACGGCTACACGGCCGACTTCCCCGTCGAGCGCTACCTGCGTGAGGCCAAGGTCCTGCAGATCGTCGAGGGCACCAACCAGATCCAGCGCATGGTCATCGCCCGTCACCTCGCGGGTCCCGAGTCGCGGCGCTGAACTGCCCCGGCCGGACCAGGGGCGCCGCGAGCCGGACCCACTCCGGGTCGTGGCGTCCGGGCAGCGTCCGGCCGCCCTTGGCCCAGGCGCGGACGAGATCGCGGTAGATGGGCGGGTCCTGTGGCGGCGGAGCGGGCTGCGCGGGCGTGCGCGGGACCGTTTCCGCTGCTGCGGGGACGAGCATGCGGTACTGACGCCCGGTCGCGGTGTGGGTGGGGGTCATATCCGGGCAACGCGGAAACGGCCGGACAGGTCACCGGCCCGCGCAATCGAGCATGAGTTCCCGGCCGTCCGGGGACGTGCCGGAGCCGCCCCGCGCGTCAGGACGCGGGGCGGCCGACCGGTCGGCGAAACGTGCGGGGGCGCGACGCTCAGGCGGCGTGGCGGCGCATCGACGGCACGCGCATCGGGCGCGAGCCCGGGCCGCCGACGTGCGAGAACGGCTGCGTCCGCCAGTCGAGGCCCTGCGGCAGGGTCAGCAGCAGGGCGGTGTCCTGCTCCTGCGGCTCCACGGTCTCGTCCGCGGGCCGGGCGTCGGCGGCGCTGCGGCCGGTGCCGCGGCACACCGTGAGGCCGAACGGGTTCCACGGAGAGGCGCACAGCGCGTGCTCCGGCAGGAACTCCTCGTCCGACAGCAGGGCGATGGGCTGCGCGCAGTCCGGGCAGATCACCCGGTACATCTCGAAGGTGTCGTACGCGTCTGCCTCGTCGGCGTCGAAGGCGTCGGGTTCGACGCCCTCCGGCTCGGGCTCGGCGACCGGCTGGAGTCGCTTGGGCGCGGTACGACCAGGGCGTTGAAGACTCTGCATGGGATTCTCCCCCTCGGGCTGGGCCGTGACGGCAGTGCGGCCTCGACCACAGCAAGCACTTCCCGTCCGCCCGGCGGGGTAATCACGAGCACATCACGGAGAGCGCGCCGAGGCTGTGGCGTTGGTCACATGCCGGGCACGGGCGCCCGCCCGCGCGACCGGCGGGGGCACATCACAAACCGGTTATGACCTGCGCTGCACGGGTATCCGCGGAGATCACCCGCACTGTAGGTTCTTGCGCCATGGAGGAGCTGGACCGACAGATCGTGCAGCTGCTCGTCAAGGACGGGCGGATGAGCTACACCGACCTGGGCAAGGCCACGGGCCTGTCCACGTCGGCCGTGCACCAGCGCGTGCGCCGGCTGGAACAGCGCGGCGTCATCCGCGGCTACGCCGCCGTCGTGGACCCGGAGGCGGTCGGGCTGCCGATGACGGCGTTCATCTCGGTGAAGCCGTTCGACCCCAGCGCCCCCGACGACATCGCCGAACGCCTCGCCGGCGTCCCCGAGATCGAGGCCTGCCACAGCGTCGCCGGCGACGAGAACTACATCCTGAAGGTGCGCGTGGCCACCCCGCACGAGCTGGAGGAACTGCTGGCGCGGGTGCGTTCCCTCGCGGGCGTCTCGACCCGTACGACGGTCGTCCTGTCCACCCCCTACGAGGCCCGGCCGCCGCGCATCTGACACCGCGCCGTCCGGCGGCGAGCCCCGCGTGCGGGAGGTTCGGCGCGGCGCGGGAAACTGTCCGTCATGAGTGAGCGCACCGCCCCGACCGAGACCGTCCTGCTCCGCCGCGGAGAGGTCCACAGCCCCGCCGACCCGTTCGCCACGGCCATGGTCGTCGAACGCGGCCACATCGCCTGGGTCGGCTCCGAGGGCGCGGCCGACGCCTTCGCCGACGGCGTGGACGAGGTGGTCGACCTCGACGGCGCCCTGGTCACCCCGGCGTTCACCGACGCGCACGTGCACACCACCTCCACCGGCCTCGCGCTCACCGGCCTCGACCTGTCCGGCGCGCCCTCCCTGGAGGCGGCCCTGGCGAAGGTGCGGGAGTTCGCCGCCGCCCGCCCCCACGACCGGGTGCTCCTCGGGCACGGCTGGGACGCCTCGCGCTGGCCCGGCGGCCGTCCCCCGGCCCGCGCCGAACTGGACGAGGCCACCGGCGGGCGGCCCCTGTACCTGAGCCGCATCGACGTCCACTCCGCCGTCGTCACGACCGCCCTGCTCGACCTGGTCGCCGCAGACGTCCCGCGCGAGGACGCCCCGCTCACCCGCGACGCCCACCACGCCGTCCGCGCCGCCGCCCTCGCCGCCGTCGGGCCGGCCCAGCGCGCACAGGCGCAGCGCGCCGCCCTCGCGCACGCGGCCTCCCTCGGCATCGGCGCGGTCCACGAGTGCGGCGGCCCCGAGATCTCCTCCGAGGACGACTTCACCGGCCTGCTGCGGCTCGCCGCCGAGGAACCCGGAATCAGGGTCGTCGGCTACTGGGCCGAACGCGACGTCGACAAGGCCCGCGAGCTGGGCGCGCTCGGCGCCGCCGGGGACCTGTTCGTCGACGGCGCCCTCGGCTCGCACACCGCCTGCCTGCACCGGCCGTACGCCGACGCCGGCCACACCGGCACCGCCTACCTGGACGCCGCGGACGTCGCCGCCCATGTCGTCGCCTGCACCGAGGCGGGGATCCAGGCCGGTTTCCACGCGATCGGCGACGCGGCCGTGACCGCGGTCGTGGAGGGCGTGCGCGCCGCCGCCGAGAAGGTCGGCCTCGCCCGCATCCGGGCCGCCCGGCACCGCGTCGAGCACGCCGAGATGCTCACCCCCGAGACCGTCGCCGCCTTCGCCGAGCTGGGCCTGACCGCGTCCGTCCAGCCGGCCTTCGACGCGCTGTGGGGCGGCGAGGACGGCATGTACGCCGAGCGCCTCGGCGCAGAGCGCGCCCGGACCCTGAACCCCTTCGCCGCCCTGCTGCGCGCCGGCGTGCCCCTCGCCCTCGGCTCCGACAGCCCGGTCACGCCCCTGGACCCCTGGGGCACGGTCCGCGCCGCCGCCTTCCACCGCACGCCGGAGCACCGGGTCTCGGTCCGCGCGGCGTTCACGGCGCACACGCGCGGCGGCTGGCGGGCGGTCGGCCGGGACGACGCCGGTGTCCTGGTGCCCGGCGCGCCCGCGGACTACGCCGTGTGGCGCACCGGCGAGCTGGTCGTGCAGGCCCCCGACGACCGGGTCGCCCGCTGGTCGACCGACCCGCGTTCCGGCACGCCGGGCCTGCCCGATCTCAGCCCCGGGACGGACCTGCCCGTCTGCCTGCGCACGGTGGTGGGCGGACGGACGGTCTTCGTACGGCCGGGCGAGTGATCTCCACGGGCCGGACGGCACGGCCCGCGCGGCGGGGCGGCGTCGCGCGACCTGCGTATCTCCGGGCGGGGCCCCCGCACGCGGGTGAACCCGCAGGTCGGACGGCTGTTGACAGGCGGCGGCCCGGGGCCGGTAGGTTCGGCCGGGTCCACCACGGGACGCCCGACCGGGGACGTCCGCAACTCGCCGTGGCGCCGCTGGGTCAGGGACGGTGTACCGCACCGGGGCACCGTCGCTGGGAGCCAGGCGCAGCGACCGCGCCCACGGCGGGGGAACGTTCCGGCCCGGTCGGGACGGTGTGACCCGGGTGGGGCCCGGGCGCTCAGTAGACAACGGCTTTCGGTCGACCCGCAGCCAGCGGGTCCCAGGTCGGCCCGAAGGGCGCCGGGCCCCCCTCCGCAAGGGCGGGCGACGAGGCCGGACGGCGGGCCGTCACCGGGAGCTCGCCGGACCGACATCGCGCGTACGAACATCGCGTCACGTCGGCGCAGGCGGCGGCCACTATGGTGGACCTCTGCGTACGGACGTGAAGGGGCAGCAGTGAACGACGGCGAGGGGACCCGCGCGGCAGACGCCCAGGAGAGGCGTTTCGGCCCGCTCGGCACGCCATTGGTGATCATTCCGACCTACAACGAGGCGGAGAACATCAAGGCCATCGTCGGCCGGGTGCGCGAGGCCGTGCCCGCGGCGCACGTCCTCGTGGCCGACGACAACAGCCCCGACGGCACCGGCAAGCTCGCCGACGAACTCGCCGCAGGCGACGACCAAGTGCACGTCCTGCACCGCAAGGGCAAGGAGGGCCTGGGCGCCGCGTATCTCGCGGGCTTCCGCTGGGGTCTGGAACACGACTACGGCGTGCTGATCGAGATGGACGCCGACGGCTCCCACCAGCCCGAGGAACTGCCCCGCCTGCTGACCGCGCTCAAGGGCGCCGACCTGGTGCTCGGCTCCCGCTGGATGCCGGGCGGCCGGGTCGTGAACTGGCCCAAGGGCCGGGAGCTGATCTCCCGCGGCGGCAGCCTCTACTCCCGCGCCCTGCTGGACGTCCCCATCCGCGACGTCACCGGCGGCTACCGCGCCTTCCGCCGGGAGACCCTGGAGGGCCTCGGCCTGGAGGACGTCGCCTCGCAGGGGTACTGCTTCCAGGTCGACCTCGCCCGCCGCGCGATCAAGGCCGGCTATCACGTCGTGGAGGTCCCCATCACCTTCGTGGAGCGGGAGCACGGCGACTCCAAGATGAGCCGGGACATCCTGGTCGAGGCGCTGTGGCGGGTCACCTCGTGGGGCGTGGGGGAGCGGGTCGGGAGGATCATCGGCCGGGGCGGTCCCGAGAAGCCGTGACCCCGCCGCCGTGCCGTCCCGCCCTCGCCGGAGGGCTTATGCCGTGCTGAGCACCCGGCGGGCACACTGGGACCATGACGACTGGCGCTTCGACCTCTCCCCGCCCCGCCCGGCCCCGGCGCTCCCGGCTGCGGACGTTCCTGCCGCTCGCCGTCGCCGGCTGGCTGGTGCTGGAGATCTGGCTGCTGACCGTGGTCGCGGGCGCCGCGAGCGGGTTCGTGGTCTTCCTGCTGCTCGTCGCAGGCTTCCTGCTCGGCTCGGTGATCATCAAACGGGCGGGACGGCGAGCCTTCCGCAACCTCAACGAGGCGCTCGAGCGGGGCACCCCGCCGTCGAGCGGCGGCGGCAACGGCCTGATGATGCTGGGCGGACTGCTGCTGATGCTGCCCGGCCTGGTCTCCGACGCCCTCGGTCTGCTCCTGCTGGTGCCGCCGGTCCAGAAGGCACTGAGCCGGTACACGGAGCGCACGGTGGAGCGCAGACTCCGCGCCGCCGCGCCGGGCGGCCTCGGCGACGCCTTCCGGCAGGCCCGTATGCACCGGCCAGACGGCAAGGTCGTGCAGGGTGAGGTCGTCCGGGACGAGCCGGGCGACACGCCGCGCGAGCCGCGCCCGCCGCTGAACCGCTGAGCGGGACGGCCGGGCGGGACGGCCGGGCCGGAACAGCACCACGACCGCGGGCGCCGTACGTCTGGACGTACGGCGCCCGCGGTCGTTGTTCTGCCGGCGCTGGGATCATGGCACCCGGCCCTCGGACCGGGCCGCCGGGACTAGGCCGACTTGCGGCTGTCCCGCGGGTGCACCGCGATGTTCATCGCGCCGGAGCGCAGAACGGCCAGCCGCTCCTCGAGGACCTCTTCGAGCTCCTCGCGCGTGCGCCGCTCCATCAGCATGTCCCAGTGCGTACGCGCGGGCTTCGCCTTCTTCTCCTCCGGGCCGTCGCCGTCGACAAGGAGTGCCTGGGCCCCGCAGACCTTGCACTCCCACTCCGGCGGGATCTCCGCCTCTACCGAGAAGGGCATCTCGAAGCGATGTCCCTTCTCGCATGCGTACTCCACGGCCTGGCGCGGGGCCAGGTCGATGCCGCGGTCCGTCTCGTAGCTGGTCACCACGAGGCGCGTGCCGCGAAGAGCTCGCTCACTCATGAATCGTGCCTCCCGGGCTTGTCGCCCACAGGACAGGTGTCGCTGTCGTCGTCATCCGGTCAACGTCCGGTCGGCGGTAAAGATTCCCGTTCGGAGTCCCGTTCCGGGTCATGCGTCGCCGTCGTGGCCGCAGCCTTGTCAACCAGTGCAGTACCCACCGGCGCCCGGTTTGTCACACCTATTCGGAGATGTCACCCAGCGTTTCGGCATCTTTGACGCGCAGTAACGGTACGCCTGGCAGGCCAAACGCGTACACTACAGCCCTTTCGGCTCCAGTGCTAAATCCTTTCGGGAACGGGGTTCCCCGCGTCGGCGATCGCACGCCGTACGGGCACCCTCGCGAGCAGCAGGAACCCGAGGAGGAAGAAGGCCACCAGGGAGATGATCGCGTCCCGGTAGCTGCCGGTCAGCTGGTAGGTGAGGCCGAACAGCAACGGTCCCAGCCAGCTCGTCCCGCGGTCGCTCAGCTCGTACGCCGAGAAGTACTCGGCCTCCTTGCCGGGCGGCACCAGATGGGAGAACAGGGAGCGGGACAGGGCCTGGCTGCCGCCGAGGACGAGCCCGATCCCGGACGCCAGCACGAAGAACCACACCGGCGCCCCGGCGGGCAGGAAGTAGCCGGCCGCGAGGACCAGGGTCCAGGCCGCCAGCGAGCCGAGGATGGTCCGCTTGGCGCCGTACCGGCGGGCCAGCCGCCCCAGCGCCAGCGCGCCGGCCACCGCCAGCACCTGCACCAGCAGCACGGCCCCGATCAGCGTCGACTGCCCGAGGTCCAGCTCCTTCGAGCCGTAGATCGACGCCTGGGAGATCACCGTCTGGATGCCGTCGTTGTAGACGAGGTACGCCAGCAGGAAGGACAGCGTCAGCGGGTGGCGGCGCATGTCGCGCAGGGTCGCCGCGAGCTGCCGCCAGCCGGTGGCGGTCGCCTCACGGGCCGGGGCCGCCCCGCGGTCGCGCAGCCTTCGCAGCGGGATCACCGTGAACACCCCCCACCACAGACCGGCCGACGCCAGGCAGATGCGCACCGCCTGGCCCTCCGAGACGCCGAAGGAGTCGTGGGCGAGGTACAGCACCAGATGGGCGACCAGGACCAGCGCGCCGGAGGCGTAACCGAAGGCCCAGCCGCGTGAGGAGACCGCGTCGCGCTCCTCGGGGGCGGCGATCCTCGGCAGGTAGGAGTTGCAGAGCATCATCGCCACGGACTGCGAGGCGTTCGCGACGATCAGCAGCAGACCGCCGAGCAGATAGCGCTCGCCGTCCAGGAAGAACATGCCGGTGGTCGCGGCGGCGCCCAGATAGGCGGCCACGCCGAGCAGCGGCTTCTTGCGGCCGGTCCGGTCGGCGGCGGCGCCGGCCAGGGGCATCGCCAGCACGGCCACGATCACCGACAGCGACACCGAGTACGCGAAGAAGGAGCCGGCCCGCACCGGGATGCCCAGCGGGTGCACGAACCCGTCGGCGTCCGCGGCCTCCTCGGCCACCGAGGTCAGGTAGGGGCCCAGGAACACCGTGAGCACGCTCGTCGAGTAGACCGAGCAGGCCCAGTCGTAGAAGTACCAGCCGCGTCGCTCGCGCCGCCGCTCGGCGGCCTCGTCGGCCGCAGGTGTCCGCACGGTCTCGGTGCCCACCCCGTGCCCTCTCTTCCCCGTGAAGGCGCCGCGCGGGGGCCGTGCCGGCGGGGGAGCGGGGCCTCAGACCCAGACGCCCCGTTCCTCCATGACCTTGCGCAACGTGTCGATGTGATCGGTCATGATGCCATCGACCCCGAGGTCCAGCAGCCGGTGCATGCGCTCCGGTTCGTTGATCGTCCAGACGTGCACCTGAAGCCCGCGCGCGTGGGCGGCCCGGACGAAGCGGCGGTCCACCACCTGGATGCCCGACTGGTACTCCGGCACCTGGGCCGCGACCGCCGAGCCGCGCAGCGCCGCCGGCACGCCCCAGGAGCGCAGCCGCAGGTTGAGCACGCCGCGGGTGCCGTACGAGGTCGCCAGCCGCGGCCCGGCCAGGCGCTGGGCGCGCACCACCCGCGCCTCGGAGAAGGACCCCACGCAGATCCGGTCCCAGGCGCCGGTCCGGGCGATCAGGTTGAGGAACGGATGCAGTGCGGACTCCGCCTTGAGGTCGACGTTCCAGCGCACCTCGGGAAAGGTCTCCAGCAGCTCCTCGAACAGCGGCACCGGCTCGCTGCCCGCCACCCGCGCGCGGCGCACCTCGTCCCAGGGGAGGTCGGCGATCCGGCCCTGCCCGTCGGTCACCCGGTCCAGCGTCGCGTCGTGGAAGGCGACGAGCCGGCCGTCGCGGGTGGCGTGGACGTCGGTCTCGATGTACCGGTAACCGGCCTCCACCGCGCGCCCAAACTGCAGCACGGTGTTCTCCAGGCCGTCCGCCGCGCCGCCCCGGTGCGCGAAGGGGATCGGGCCGGGGTGGTCGAGATAGGGGTGCCGTATGCGCGTGGTCACGGACGCAGTATGACCCGCCGGGGTTGACCGGCGGCAACGACCGTGCTGCCGTCGGATGCCGACGGGACGGCGAAAACGCGCAGGAAGAACTGGGCGAGCGGGCCGATGGACACCGCGTACAGCAAGGTGCCGGCGCCGATGGTGCCGCCCAGCGCGAACCCGGAGGCTACGACGGCGACCTCGACCGCGGTGCGCATCAGCCGGATCGAGCGGCCGGTGCGCCGGTGCAGCCCGGTCATCAGCCCGTCGCGCGGGCCGGGTCCGAAGCGGGCGGCTATGTAGAGGCCGGTGGCCACCCCGTTGAGCAGGATGCCGGTGGCCAGCAGCGGGACGCGCACGGCGAGGGCGTCCGAGGCGGGCGCCAGGGCGAGGGCGCCGTCCATCGCCAGGCCGACCACGACGACGTTGGACACCGTGCCCAGCCCCGGGCGCTGGCGCAGCGGGATCCACAGCAGCAGCACGCCCGCGCCGACGACGATCGACACCACCCCGATGGTCATACCGGTCAGTTCGGCGAGCCCTTGGTGCAGCACGCCCCACGGTTCGAGCCCCAGGCCGGCCTCCACGAGCAGCGCCGAGCTGACTCCGTAGAGGGCGAGGCCCAGGTAGAGCTGGACGAGCCGACGCAACAGACGTCCCCCGGCGCGGGCGCCCGTTGGGCTGGAGGAGGTGGCGTGATTTCTGGAGGTGGAGAAGTCCTGTGAGCCGGATGAGCCCGGTGAGCCCAATGAGTCTGGTGTGTCTGGTGAGTCTGATGAGACGGACAAGGTGTCCCCCGGTGGTCGTCGTGGCCTGACGCATGCCACTCTGTGGCGTGGAGCGATCGGCCATCCATGGCCAATTCGGGGAAGGTGGACTGATAGTCATGGCCCAGTGGACTTCCGCGGTGGGCGCGGCGCAGCTCGGCCGGCTGCTCAAGTCGCAGCAGGACCGCCCGGCGGGCCCCGGCACACGCCGCCCGCCCGCCTACCGCTCGCTCGCCGACGGCATCCGGCTGCTGGTCCTGGAGGGCAGGGTGCCGGTCGCCGCCCGGCTGCCGGCCGAACGGGAACTGGCCCTGGCCCTGTCCGTCAGCCGCACCACCGTCGCCGCCGCCTACGAGGCGCTGCGCTCGGAGGGCTTCCTGGAGTCCCGGCGCGGCGCGGGCAGCTGGACCGCCGTGCCGGCCGGCAACCCGCTCCCCGCGCGCGGCCTCGAACCGCTGCCCCCGGAGGCCCTGGGGTCGATGATCGACCTCGGCACGGCCGCGCTGCCCGCGCCCGAGCCCTGGCTCACCCGCGCGGTCCAGGGCGCCCTGGAGGAGCTGCCGCCGTACGCGCACACGCACGGCGACTACCCGGCCGGGCTGCCCGCGCTGCGTGCCATGATCGCCGAGCGCTACTCCGCGCGCGGCATCCCCACCATGCCCGAGCAGATCATGGTGACGACCGGCGCGATGGGCGCCATCGACGCGATCTGCCACCTGTTCGCGGGGCGTGGCGAGCGGGTCGCCGTGGAGTCGCCGTCGTACGCCAACATCCTCCAGCTGATGCGGGAGGCGGGGGCGCGGCTGGTGCCCGTGGCGATGGCCGAGGGTCTCACCGGCTGGGACATGGACCGCTGGCGCCAGGTCCTGCGGGAGGCGGCGCCGCGCATCGCCTATGTCGTCGCCGACTTCCACAACCCGACCGGCGCCCTCGCCGGCGAGGACCAGCGCAGGCGGCTGGTGGAGTCGGCCCGCTCGGCGGGGACGGTGCTGGTCGCCGACGAGACGATGAGCGAGCTGTGGCTGGACCCGGACGTGGAGATGCCGCGGCCCGTGTGCGCCTTCGACCCGGCCGGGTCCACCGTCATCACCGTCGGCTCGGCGAGCAAGGCCTTCTGGGCGGGGATGCGCATCGGCTGGGTGCGGGCGGCGCCGGACGTGATCCGCAGCCTGGTCGCCGCGCGCGCGTACGCCGATCTGGGCACGCCGGTGCTGGAGCAGCTCGCGGTGAACTGGCTGTTCAGCACCGGGGGCTGGGAGCAGGCGGTGGAGATCCGGCGGGAGCAGGCGCGGGACAACCGGGACGCGCTGGTCGCCGCGGTGCGCCGGGTGCTGCCCGAGTGGGAGTTCGAGGTGCCGCGGGGCGGGCTGACGCTGTGGGTGCGCGCTGGGGGGCTGTCCGGGTCGCGGCTCGCGGAGGTGGGGGAGCGGGTCGGCGTGCGGGTCCCGTCCGGGCCGCGGTTCGGGGTCGACGGGGCCTTCGAGGGGTATGTGCGGCTGCCGTTCACCGTGGGCGGGGCGGTGGCGGAGGAGGCCGCCGCACGGCTCGCGGCGGCGGCCCGGCTGGTGGAGAGCGGCGGGACGGCGGGAGCGGACGCGCCGCGCACGTTCGTGGCGTAGGCCGCGGCGGGTGGGGACCGGGGGCCTACGGGGTCTTCGCCGGGGCGGTGTCGGCCCCCACCGACTCGGCGTCGAGGGTGGGCACGGGCGCGGGTCCGGCGTCGAGGGTGGGCACGGTCACCGGCTCGCCGTCCAGGGTGGGCACCGGGGTCTTGATCGTGACGACCGGCTCGGGGGCCGGCGCGTCCGCCGGCTCCGGCGCGGCCTCGCCCTCGACGGGGACCCGCTCGCCGTCCGCCGGGGCGGTGCGCGGCGGGAGCAGCTCCAGCACGGCCTGCCGGTGGGCGTCGCTCGTGGCGTCGTCGTACGGGTCCGGCGTCGCCGGCACCTGGAGACGCAGGACCGGGCCCGTGCCCAGGCGGGCGTAGCCGCGGCCGGGCGGGACCTGGGTCGGGGGCGTGGTGTGCGGGGGCGCGCCCAGCACGGCCTCCAGCTGGGCCGCGGTGGCCTGGCCGAGCGCCACGCGCGCGCGGGTGTGCTGGCGCACCGGGTCGCCGAGCGCGTCCAGGGTGTCGAACTGCTCGGCCACGACCACCGTGACGCTCGCCGCGCGGCCGTGCCGGAGCGGGATCTGGAGCAGGGACTGCGGGTCGCGGTGACCGTCGGCCGCGGCCACCTGGCTCAGCGCGGCCGGGCGGTCCAGCAGGATCCACAGGGGCCGCCTGGTGTCGTCCGGCGGCGGCTGGCCCGCCTGACGGGCGCGGTTGACGGCGATGAGCCGCCGTTCCGTCTCGGTGGCGGCCCACTCCAGGCCGGCCAGGGCGCCGGCGAGCGCGCACTCCACCGCCAGCACGCCGTCCCGTCCGGTCAGACAGGCGTATTCGCCGGTGCCGCCGCCGTCGACGACGAGCAGGTCGCCGTGCTGGACCGCCTGGAGGGCCACCGACCGCAGCAGCGTCGACGCGCCGCTGCCGGGCTGGCCGACGACCAGCAGATGCGGCTCGGTGGAGCGGATGCCGGTGCGCCAGACGACCGGCGGGACGTCGCGCCGCTCCTCGCCGTGGGTGAGCGGGAGCGTGCGCGGGACCTCGCCGGGGTCGGTGAAGCCGAGGACCGTCTCGCCGGGGGCGGTGACGAAGGGCTGGGCGGCGATGTCCGTGGGCAACGGCGCGAGCACCGAGACCGTGAGCTGGTTGCCCTCCTCGTCCCACAGGAAGTGGTACTCGCGGCCGCGGCCCGACTTGGCGCCGACCAGGTGCTCGATCCGCGCCCGGGCCTCGCGCTCGCCGTCCGCGAAGTAGGCCGGGTAGCGGATCACGAGATGGGTGGTGCGGCCGGTGCCGTCGAACTCGTACTCCGGGAAGGCCTTCTCCCACGCCCCGCCGTGGGAGTAGAGCGGGGCCGGGTCCTCGGGCACCGAGAAGTACGGGACCAGCGCCTCGTACAGGGCCCGCAGCCGCTGCGTGCGGGAGTCGTCCGCGCCGTCGCCGGCCGACCGGGAGCGGTCCCGCCCCTGCCAGGCCGCCGCCGCCATGAGCGTGACGACGGCGAGCAGCGGGCCGTACGGCACGAGCGTGACGACCAGGAGCACCGAGGCCGCCATGAACAGCAGGGGGCCCCGCCGGTCCTTGGGGGTGCCGGCCCACTTGCGCCGCCCGGCCGAGGCCAGCCGGCGCAGACCGCGCGTGATCGTGATCAGCGGGTGGAGGACGTCGGTGGCGCTGTCGGCCGCCGTCCGGGCCAGCTCCCGGCTCCGCGCGAACCGGGCGCTGCCGTTGCTCAGAATGCGGGGGAGGGGGCGCCGGGCCACTGCTGTCTCCTGGAGGTGCGTACGAGCGGGTCGGGGGGTCCGGGCGGACGGGGCGTCAGAACTTGAGGCCGCCCAGGAGGCTCGCCAGGCTCTCGCCGCCCGCCTTGATGCTCGGCGCGATGGCCGTGCTGGCGAGGTAGAAGCCGAACAGGACGGCGACCAGGGCGTGGGACACCTTGAGCCCGTCCTTGCGCAGGAAGATGAAGACGACGATGCCGAGCAGGACGACGCCTGAGATGGACAGGATCATGAGGTCTCCTGGTGTCGAGGGGGACAGTCACCATGAGTACTTCCAGGATCACAGCATGTATCCATACGATTAAAGGTGCAACTGGGTGAAAATCGCTCGATTTCGCCCAGGTGGCGGAGGTCGTCCCCGGCCTGTCGCCCGTGCGTCGTGCCCGGCGGGTGCATTGCTGATCCTTGCCTCGGCGGGCGCCGCTGATGTGCCCGCCGAGCCAGTACGCTGGCATTTCACCCGTACGGCCGCACCGCTCGCGGACGGACGGTGCTCCCCCCCCCACGGTCCCCGACGCGTGCAGTGAGAGGCGGTCCCGCCGATGACCGAAGCCCCCGACCCCGAGGTCGTGGAGTTCGCGACCAGGATCTTCGAGCTGGCCCGGCGGGGCCGGACCGAAGAACTCGCGGCGTACGTGGACGCGGGCGTGCCGGCCGACCTCACCAACGACCGCGGCGACTCCCTCGTGATGCTCGCCGCCTACCACGGCCACGCGGGAACCGTGCGCGCGCTGCTGGAGCGCGGCGCCGAGGCCGACCGCGTCAACGACCGGGGGCAGACCCCCCTCGCGGGGGCGGTTTTCAAGGGTGAGCAGGAGGTGATCCGGGCCCTGCTGGACGGCGGCGCCGACCCCTGCGCGGGCACTCCCTCGGCCATCGATACGGCACGTATGTTCGACAAGGGGGACCTGCTGGAGCTGTTCGGCACCAGCTGACCGCAGCGCCGCGGCCGGCCGGGAAACCCCGTCCGACCAGGCGCGACACGGAAAACGGGGGAGGCGGTACGGGACCGCCCGAAATTTCGGTCGCGGCATCGAGAAGCGCCGGGTCATCATGACGTCGTGATTCACGGACGCGATGGCTGGGCAGGTGTTGCCGCACCGCGCGGGCCGTGATGCGGCCCGCATGGGCCACCGACGAGAGGCAGAGGAAGATGGTCTACAACAAGCAAGAGACGGCGGGCGCCCCGACGTGTTGTCACGCGGCCAGGTAATGCACGTCCCCGGTTGCGTCGACGCTTGATGTGAGGCTGTTTCCCATGTTCGATCCGGTCATAGCGCCCAGTGGCACGCTGCTCGGCCTGCTCCAGCGGGGCCGCGGCGACGGCACGCTGCACGCGCTCACCGCCCCGCGCGACGAGGCGCTCACCGCGCTCGACCAGTGTGTGCGCCACGACCCCCGTCACGACTGGCAGGTCGAGAACCGCTCCCTCTACTACGCCCGGCTCTACCTCGACCTGGGCGGCGGCATCGACGCCATCGAGGCGCACCTGTTCGCCCCCGAGGACCTCGTCGACACCGACGAGTCCCGCACCGGTCTGGCCCTCGCCGTCCTCGGCCACCTCGCCTCCTACGGCAGGCGCGACGCCCTCGCCCTGCTGCGCCGGTACGCCGCCCACGGCGGCAACTGGGCCTGGGCCCTGGACGAACTCGCGCTGCGCGACGACGACGCCGGGCTTCGTGCCCTGGCCGCGCCCGTGCTGGCCCGGTTCGCCACCGACGCCGAGGGCGAGGCCGAGCTGGCCGCAGCCGTGCGCGACGCCTTCGAGCCCCGTCCCTGGCGGCTGTGGGCCGACGATCCGCGCCCGTCCATCGCCGGGCGGGTCCGCGCCGCCCAGGAGACCGGTTGCTTCGACCGCTGGACGCGCCAGATGCGGCCGGCCGGCCCCCGGCCCGGCTGGAGCGTCGCGGCCGTCTTCGCATGGGCCCAGCAGGGCATCGAGCGCGGCGCCGCGCTGCATGTCCCGGCAGCCCGCTGCCTCGCCGCCGTGGCGGGCCCCGAGGACCGGCCCGAGATCCTGCGAGCCGCCCAGGACGGCTCCGAGGGCGCCCGCTGCACCGCGCTGCGCTATCTCGCCGACAGCGCCGACCCCGATGCCCTCGACCTGATCGAGCTGGCCGTGGCGACCGGGCCGGCGCCCGTCCTGCAGGCCGCCGTCGACGCCTTCGAACGGATGAGCGGGCCCGTCGCCGTGGACCGGGCGCGCGGCTGGGCCCGTCGGCCCGACGAGCTGGGCGCTGCCGCCGGGCGGGTGCTCGCCTGCCGGGGCGGGACCAAGGACAGCGACCTCGTCCTCGGCGCGCTGCGCGAGGCCGTGCGGGGCGAGGGCCCGGACGCGCCGACCCTGTGGACCCTGGTCGACGGCGCCGGGCGTCTCGGCATCGTCTGCGCCGCCCCCGTGCTGCGCCACATCTACCGCGAGACGGCCTCCTCGCACCTGCGTGGCAGGGCGGCCAGGGCGCTCGCCGCCACCGACCCCTCCTTCCCCGCCGGATTCGCCGTCGAATGCCTTTGGGACTGCGAGGAGACCACCAGGGAACTCGCCGCCCGGCACGCCGAGACCGGCGACGCGCGGGTCGAGGAGCAACTGCGGCGGCTGGCGTCGGATCCGGCCGAGGAGGCGGAGGTCCAGACGGCGGTGCGCAGCCGGATCGGCCCCGACGCGCCCGCCGTGTGAACGAGGGGTTACCCGGGAGTCAGAAGTACATGGACGAGGCCTGACCTGCGCGGGTGTGCAGCGCAACGCTCATGGACCGTTCCCCGGCCGGAAAGATCGACGTTGACGCGGCCACGTCCGGCACGGCGACAACACCCCTATGCGTGTCGTCATCGTGACCGAATCCTTTCCCCCCGATGTGAACGGCGTGGCCCACTGCGCGCTCCAGACCGCCCGACACCTCGTCGATCGCGGTCACGCTCCCCTCGTCGTCGCACCGGCTCCCGCTCCCGGACAGCAGGCCGGCGCTCTCGCGCCGTGCCCGGTCGTCCACGTCCCCTCCCTCCCGCTCCCCGGCTACCCCCAGGTCCGCGTCGCCCTCCCCAGCCGGCGCCTGGCCGCGGCGCTCGTCGAGCACCGCCCCGACATCGTGCACCTGGCCAGCCCCTTCGTCCTCGGCGTCCGCGGCATGGCCGCCGCCGCCCGGCTGCGCATCCCCGCCGTGGCCGTCTACCAGACCGACCTGGCCGGATACGCCCGCACCTACCTGGGCGCCGGCGAGGCGGCCGCCTGGCGGCGCATCCGCTCCGTGCACTCCGCCGCCGACCGCACCCTCGCCCCGTCCACCGCCTCCCTGCGCGACCTGGAGATCCACGGCGTGCCCCGAGTCCGGCTGTGGCGGCGCGGCGTGGACACCGCGCGCTTCCGCCCGGGGCTGCGCGACGAGGCACTGCGCCGGGAACTCGCCCCGGGCGGCGAGCTGATCGTCGGTTACGTCGGACGGCTCGCCCCCGAGAAGCACGTCGAGCTGCTCTCCGGCGTCTGCGGCCTGCCCGGCGTGCGCGTCGTGGTCGTCGGCGACGGACCGAGCCGGCCCGGTCTGGAGGAGGCGCTGCCCGGCGCCGTCTTCCTCGGCCGCCGCACCGGCGACGAACTCGCCCGGATCTTCGCCTCCTTCGACGTCTTCGCCCACACCGGCCCGTTCGAGACCTTCTGCCAGACCGTCCAGGAGGCCATGGCGAGCGGCGTTCCCGTCGTCGCGCCCGCCGCCGGCGGCCCGCTGGACCTGGTCGACCACGGGCGCACCGGAATCCTCGTCCCGCCGCGCGACGCCGACGCCGTACGGGAGGCCGTGGCCGCCCTGGCCGCCGACGCGGAACTGCGCCGCGTCTTCGGCGCCACCGCGCGGGCCACGGTCGAGGGCCGCACCTGGGCCGCCGTCGGCGACCAGCTCATCGAGCACTACGCGGCCGTGCTCGAAGCCCGCAGGCCGGCGGTGGCGGCATGAGCGAGCCCCTGCGCATCGTCCGCCTGGCGAACTTCGTCGCCCCCTCCTCCGGCGGTCTGCGCACCGCCCTGCGCGAACTCGGCAAGGGCTTCAAGGCCGCCGGCCACGAGCCCGTCCTGATCGTGCCGGGCGAGCGCCACACCGACCAGGAGACCGAGCAGGGCCGCGTCATCACCCTGCCGGGGCCGCTCCTGCCCGGCACCGGCGGCTACCGCGTCCTGATCGACCGGCGCCGCGTCGCCGCCCTCCTGGAGGACCTGGGCCCCGACCGCCTGGAGGTCTCCGACCGCACCACCCTGCGCTGGACCGGCAAATGGGCCCGGCGCGCCCGGGTGCCCGCCGTGATGGTCTCCCACGAGACCGCCGACGGCGTGCTGCGCACCTGGGGCCTGTCCGAGAACCTGTCCCGCCGCGCCGCCGACAGCCTCAACGTCCGCACCGCCCACACCTACTCCAAGGTCGTGTGCACCACCGAGTTCGCCGAACGGGAGTTCGTCCGCATCGGCGCACGCAACGTCGTACGCGCCCCCCTGGGCGTCGACCTGGTGGCCCGGCATCCCGCCCTGCGCGACCCCGCGCTGCGCGACCGGCACGCCCACGCGGACGAGACGCTGCTGGTGATGTGCTCCCGGCTGTCCGTGGAGAAGCGGCCCGGCACCGCCCTTGACGCCCTGGAGGCGCTGCGTCGGCGCGGGGTGCGGGCCGTGCTGGTCGTCGCCGGCGACGGACCGCTGCGGGCCCGGCTGGAGCAGCGGGCGACCGAGCGCGGTCTGCCGGCCACCTTCCTCGGGCACGTCTCCGACCGCGGTCTGCTCGGCGCCCTCCAGGCCTCCGCCGACGTGTGCCTGGCCCCGGGGCCGGCCGAGACCTTCGGGCTCGCCGCGCTGGAGGCGATGGCCTGCGGCACACCGGTCGTCGCCAGCTCCTCCTCCGCGCTGCCCGAGGTGATCGGCTCCGCCGGGGCCACCGCGGCGGACAGCGGCAACGCCTTCGCCGACGCCGTCCAGGCCCTGCTGGACGGGCCCGAGAAGACGCGCCGGGAGGCGGCACGCGCGCGTGCCGAGTGCTTCGGCTGGGACACCGCCGTACGGGAGTTCCTCGCCGCGCACGACGCCAAGGCGACCGAGCGGCCCTTCGTCCCCGCGGAGGGCCTCGCATGAGACCCCCCGTCCGTTACGTGGCCCTCGGGGACTCGCTGACCGAGGGAGTGGGCGATCCGGTGGGGAACGGGTGGCGCGGCTGGGCCGCGCTGCTCGCCGGCGGGCTGTGCGAGCAGCCCGCCGGGTTCACCAACCTCGCGGTCAGCGGCGCCCAGACCCGGGACGTCCTGGAGAACCAGCTGCCCGCGGCGCTGACCCTGCGCGCCGACGTCGCCTCCGTCCTCGTCGGCGTCAACGACACGCTGCGCCGTACCTTCGACGTCCATCACGTCGCCGCCCGTCTCGACCGGGTGTACTCGGCCCTCGTCCAGCAGGGCGCGGTGCTGCTCACCGCCTGTCTGCCCGACCCCGGCGCGATGCTCGGGCTGCCCGGCGCCCTGGCCCGCCCGCTGGCCCGGCGCCAGCAGGCGGTGAACACGGTCGTGCACGCGCTGTCCGAGCGGTACGGGGCGCTGCACCTGCACGCCGCCGAGGGCGCCTGGCTCACCGACCGGGCCATGTGGAGCTCCGACCGGCTGCATCCCGCAGAGCGCGGCCACCGGCAGCTCGCGCTGCGCTTCCACGCCCTGCTGGCCGAGGCGGGCCTGGCGACCGGTCCGGCGCCCTCGCCCGAACCGGAGTTCCCGCCGCCCAGCAGGTCGGCGA
This sequence comes from Streptomyces sp. NPDC006610, assembly GCF_040611575.1. NCBI lineage: Bacteria > Bacillati > Actinomycetota > Actinomycetes > Kitasatosporales > Streptomycetaceae > Streptomyces > Streptomyces sp. NPDC006610. The sequence continues at coordinate 29,977 of NZ_JBEXOP010000050.1, read as the reverse complement.
GCCTGTGGTGGCTGGCCACGCAGGGCAGCGCCTGGATCGCGCGCCGGTGCAACGACCTGCTGCCCCAGTTGCTGCGCCTGGCCGCCGACGAGATGCGCCACCGCGCGCGGGGGACGGTCGGCCTGCTCGATCTGCGGGCCGCGCAGTCGGTGTCCGCGGCGCTGGCCGCGCTGCCGGCGCCGGAGCCCGTGGCGCGGCGGACGGGGGTTGCGGACCTCACGGCGGAGGGCCTGAGGGCGGAGGGCCTGACGGCGGCGGATCGGGCGGCGGCGCGGGGCCCGGCAGGGAGGAGGGACCTCGCCGTCGCCGACCTGGCGGTGAAGGAGCACGCCGTGCAGGGACCGACGGCGAAGGATGCGACCGTGAACCACCTGCCCGTGCCGGTGTCCGTCGGCGAGGCGCGGCCGGGTGCGGGGGTGGCCGCGTAGCGCCCGTACGGCGGGGATCCGGCGTGCGGTCAGCGGCGGCGCACCGGCACGAACCGCACCGGCGTGCCCGGGACCGCCTGAGCCGCCGCCGCGAGGTCGGCCGCGCGGACGACGGCGATCACCGGGTAACCGCCGGTGGTCGGGTGGTCGGCGAGGAAGACGACCGGCCGGCCGTCGGGCGGGACCTGGACCGCACCGAGGACCATGCCCTCGCTGGGGAGTTCGCCCGCGCGGGCCCGCTCCAGCACGGGCCCCTCGGTGCGCAGGCCGATGCGGTTGCTCGCGGGGGACACCCGGTACGCGCGCGAGGCGAACGCCGCCACCGCCGACGGGGTGAACCAGTCGTCGCGGGGACCGAGGGTCACCCGCAGGACGAGCTCGGCCGGGGGCGCCGGCTGAGGGGCCACGTCCACACGCGCGTGGGGCGCCCCGGCCATCCGCCCGAGGGGCAGCACCGCGCCGTCCGTGAGCGGCGGCGGGCCCAGGCCCGACAGCAGGTCCGTGGAGCGGCTGCCGAGCACCGGCTCGACGGCGATGCCGCCGGCGACGCCCACATAGCCGCGTACGCCCCGCACGGCCGGGCCGACGTCCAGCAGCGCGCCGCCGGGCACCCGCACCGGCGCGCCCCAGGCGGCCGGGCGTCCGTCGACGGTGACCCGGCAGGGCGCGCCGGCGACCGCCACGGTGACCGTCGAGCGGGGGCGCAGGGCGCAGCCGGCGAGGGTCGTCTCCAGGACGGCCGCCTCGGGCGGGTTGCCGACCAACCGGTTGACCAGCGCCGCCGCGGGCGGGTCGAGGGCGCCCGAGCGGGGCACCCCCAGGTGGGCGTGGCCCGGACGCCCCAGGTCCTGGACGGTGGTCAGCGCCCCGGCCCGTACGACGGCGAGCGCACGGTCGCTCATGACCGGCCCACCCGCCCCGCCGGAACGAAACGGACGCGCGTGCCCGGCGACAGCAGGGCGGCCGGCGCGCGCGTGTGGTCCCACAGCACCGCGTCGGTGGTGCCGATCAGCTGCCAGCCGCCCGGCGACGTGCGCGGGTAGACGCCGGTGTAGGCGCCCGCCAGCCCGACCGAACCGGCGGGCACGGCGGTGCGCGGCGTGTCGCGGCGGGGGACGTGGTATCGGGGCGGCAGACCAGTGAGGTAGCCGAAGCCGGGCGCGAACCCGCAGAAGGCGACCTCGTACTCGGTCCCGCAGTGGATGCGGGCCACCTCTTCCTCGGACACGCCCCACAGGGCGGCGACGTCCGCGAGGTCGGGCCCGTCGTAGCGCACGCGCAGCTCGACCGCCTCCCGCGCGGGCGGGGGAGCGGGCGGCGCTTCGGCGGCGGTCAGCTCACCGGCCAGCCGGCCCGGCTCGGCCAGACCGTCGAGGAGGACCGTACGGGCCGCAGGGACGATCTCCCGCACCACGAGCGAGCCCTCCGCGCGGCGGCGCAGCAGCTCGGCGTGGAGCGCCCGCGCCTCCCGCCCGGAGGCCACCTCCACGAGCAGGGCGTCGTCGCCGACGGGCAGCACTCTCATGCGAAGGCCTCCACCCGCACCCCGGACTCCTCCAGCCGCCGTCTGACCCGACGGGCCAGCTCTACGGCGCCGGGCGTGTCCCCGTGCAGGCACAGGGAGCGCGCGCGTACGCCGATGCGCGCCCCGGACAGGGAGGCGACCTTCCCGGTCCGGGCCAGGCTCAGCGAGCGCTCCACGACGGCCTCCGGGTCGCTGATCACGGCTCCGTCGTGGGCGCGCGGCACCAGCGTGCCCTCGTCGGTGTACGCGCGGTCGGCGAACGCCTCCGGGACGGCCGGGAGCCCCGCCTCGCCGGCCAGCTCCAGCAGCCGTGAGCCGGGCAGTCCCAGCACCGGCAGCGCGCCGCCGGCCAAAAGCACGCCGTCGACGACCGCGCGGGCCTGCGCCTCGTCGTGCACCGCGCGGTTGTACAGCGCCCCGTGCGGCTTGACGTAGGCCACGCGCGCGCCCGCCGCACGGGCGAACACCTCCAGGGCGCCGATCTGGTACGCCACCTCGGCCGCCAGCTCGGCGGGCGGCACGTCCATCGCGCGCCGCCCGAACCCGGCGAGGTCCCGGTAGGAGACCTGGGCGCCGATCGTCACCCCGCGCGCGGCGGCCAGCTCGCACACCCGGCGCATGGTGGGGGCGTCCCCGGCGTGGAAGCCACAGGCCACGTTGGCGCTGGTGACGACGGACAGCAGTCCCTCGTCGTCGGTCAGCCGCCAGCGCCCGAAGCCCTCTCCCAGGTCGGCGTTGAGATCGATCGCGGTCATGAGTCCCCTCGTGCCGGACGTGCGCTGTCCATTTTCTCACCCGAATGTGTCACCCGATGCGTCACCCGATTGCTGGCCGGGAAGACCTCGGCCTCGCCGTCCGACCCCACCGGACCGTGTCACCCGACGCGGTACTGCTCGTCGCGGGCGTCGGTCAGGAACATCTGCCCCGGCGCATGGGTGATGGCGAACGGCGGCCGGGACGCGATCACGGCGGCCTGCGGAGTCACGCCGCAGGCCCAGAACACCGGGATGTCCTCGGGCTCCGCGACCACCGGGTCGCCGAAGTCGGGACGGGCCAGGTCGGCGATGCCGAGGGCGGACGGGTCGCCGCAGTGCACCGGGCCGCCGTGCACCGCGGGCAGCAGACTGCTCTCCCGGATCGCCGCCGCCAGGCGCCCGGGCGGCACCGGACGCATCGACACCACCATGGGGCCGTGCAGCCGCCCGGCGGGCCGGCACTGACGGTTGGTCACGTACATGGGTACGTTGCGCCCCTGCTCGATGTGGCGCAGCGGGACGCCCGCGCCGGTCAGCGCCCACTCGAAGGTGAAACTGCACCCGATCAGGAACGACACCAGGTCGGGCCGCCAGTGGCGGAGCACGTCCGTCGGCTCGTCCACCAGCTCGCCCTTCCGCCACACCCGGTAGCGCGGCAGATCGGTTCGCAGGTCCGCGTCCGCCGCGAGCACCGTGGTCACGGCGCCCGGGTCGGTCACGTCGAGCACCGGGCAGGGCTGGGGATTGCGCTGGCAGAACAGCAGCATGTCGTACGCCCAGTCGGCGGGCACCGAGATCAGGTTCACCTGGGTGTGGCCCGCGGCGACCCCGGCGGTGGGGCCGGCCAGGCCCGCCCGGAAGCGGGCGCGGGCGGTTTCCGGGCTCCACGCGCGCGCGTGCGGGTCCACGACGGTCAGGGGACGGTCCTGTGTGCGGTTCACGCCAGTTCCCTTCCACGAGTCTCGGGCAGTCCGAACAGGGCCAGTGCGGCGAGGCCGTAACCGATCGCGCCGAAGACCAGCGCGCCGCCGACGCCCCAGCTGTCCGCCAGGAAGCCGACCGTCGTCGGGAAGACGGCGCCCACGGCCCGGCCGGTGTTGTACGTGAAGCCCTGCCCGGTGCCGCGCACCTCGGTCGGGTACAGCTCGCTCAGGAAGGAGCCGAAGCCGCTGAAGATGGCCGACATGCAGAACCCGAGCGGGAAGCCCAGCACCAGCAGCAGGGTGTTGGCGCCGCTGGGGATGTTGGCGTACGCCAGGATGCACACCGCCGACAGCAGGGCGAACAGCCAGATGTTGCGCCGGCGGCCCAGCCGGTCGGTGAGGTAACCCCCCGTCAGGTAGCCGAGGAACGCGCCGGAGATCAGGAACGTCAGATAACCGCCGGTGCCGACGACCGACAGGTCGCGCTCGGTCTTGAGGTACGTCGGCACCCACGTCGCCAGCGTGTAGTAGCCGCCCTGGACGCCGGTGGAGAGCAGCACGGCGAACACGGTCGTGCGCAGCAGACCCGGCGCCGCGGCCGTGCCCGGCCGGAAGATCGCGGCGAACGAGCCCTTGTGCGGGGCCCTCTCGCGGGCGGCGACCGCCTCCGGGGCGTCGTGCACCCGGCGGCGCATCCAGATGACCAGGACGGCGGGCAGCGCACCCGTCCAGAACATCACCCGCCAGGCCAGTTCGTCGCCGAGGAACGAGAACACCAGCGTGTAGACGATCGCCGCCAGGGCCCAGCCCACGGCCCAGGAACTCTGGATCACGCCGAGGGTGCGCCCGCGGTGCCGGGCGCTCGCGTACTCGGCCACCAGGATCGCGCCCACGGCCCATTCGCCGCCGAAGCCGAGGCCCTGGAGCGCCCGGAACACCAGCAGCGTCTCGTAGTTGGGCGCGAAGCCGCAGGCCACGGTGAAGACGGCGTAGGTGATCACCGTGATCATCAGCGCCCTGACCCGGCCGATCCGGTCCGCCAGCACGCCCGCGAGGGCGCCGCCGACCGCGGAGACCACCAGGGTGACGGTGGTGAACAGGCCCGTCTGGCCGCTGTCCAGGCCGAAGTGGGCGGCCAGCGCGACCATGCTCAGAGGGAGCGTGAAGTAGTCATACGAATCGAGCGCATAGCCGCCGAAGGCTCCGGCGAAGGCGCGTCGTCCGCGCGGGCCGAGGGCGCGGAGCCAGGCGAAGGCGCCGGTGTCCGCGGAGCCGCCGTTGCCGCTGGGGTCGCCCGTGCCGGCGGGCCCGCCCGTGCCGGCGCGATCGCCCGGTCCGGGTCCGCGGCCGGTGGCCGTGGGGCGGGGTGCAGGGGCCGGGGCGCCCGGCGCGGAGTCCGGGGACGGGACCGGCGCGGAAGCGGGCGTGGACGTCGGCGGAGGAGTCGGTGCAGGGTTCGCGCTCATGTGCACCTCGCAGTGGGTGGAGGGAGGGTGCTGCGGACTGAGCCGTGCCGTGCGGAAGCGACGGCCGCCACGGTGCGGGCGGCGACGCCGTACCCAGCAAGGTAGAGGATCGTTGAACGATCCCTCAATACCCTTGTTGTTTCGTTCCTGTTTCTGCGCTTGAATTCCGGCATGGCAGAGCAGCTGACCGGACTGGCCGACGACCGCGCGCTCCTGGGGCGCACCAGCACCGCCGAACGCGTCGCGGACATCCTCCGAAGCCGCATCGCCGAGGGTTATTTCCCGCCGGGGACCCGGCTGTCGGAGGAGAGCATCGGCGGCGCGCTCGGCGTTTCCCGCAACACGCTGCGCGAGGCGTTCCGGCTGCTCACCCACGAACGGCTGCTCGTTCACGAGCTCAACCGGGGGGTCTTCGTGCGCGTGCTCACGGTCGAGGACGTCGAGGACATCTACCGCACCCGGCGGCTCGTCGAGTGCGCGGTCGTGCGCGGACTCGGCGAGCCGCCGTACGCCCTGGACGGGCTCGCCGCCGCCGTCGAGGAGGGGCAGCGGGCCACCGTCGAGCACGACTGGAACGCGCTGGGCACCGCCAACATCCACTTCCACCGCGAGCTGGTCGCCCTCGCCGGCAGCGACCGCACCGGGGAGCTGATGCGCAGCGTCTTCGCGGAGCTGCGCCTGGCCTTCCACGTCGTGGACGACCCGCGCCGCCTGCACGAGCCCTATCTCGCGCGCAACCGCCAGATCCTCCAGGCCCTGCGCTCCGGCGACCGGGAGGGCGCCGAGCGGCTGCTGGAGGTCTACCTCGACGACTCGCGGGAGCGGATCGCGGAGGTCTACCGGCGCAGGGTGGCGCAGGAGCCGTAGGCGCGGGAGCAGGCACGCGAGCCGGCGGGCGCGGGAGCAGTGGACGCAGACGGGAGCGCTGCGGGCAGGGGGCGGTTCTGCGCCGTTTGGGTCGTTGTCAGACCGAGGACCTACTCTGTGCACCGTGACTTCGCCTGCATCGACGGACAGCGTTCCGCCCCAGTTCAGCGCGGGGCCGCGCCCCGCCGTGGGCCCGGCCGCCGACGAGGGACTGGCGCGGCGGCTGCGCGCGCTCGCCTGCACCGCGCCGCTGCACGACCTCGACGCGCGCAAGGCCAACCTGGCGGGCGAGTACTCGGTGTACGGCATGGCGGAGATCGCCCTCGCGGCCATCGACCTGATCACGCTGAACATGGACTTCGACACCGGCGCCGACCACGATCAGGTGGTCGCCCGGCTCGTCCCGCGCACAGCCGCCCAGGCCCCGCGCCGCCCCGCCGCCGAGCACGAGCGGGTGGCCCGCTGGGTCCTGGAGAACCTGATCAACGTCGGCAGCGTGGACCGCGGCTTCCGCGCCGTCTACGGCACCTTCGCCCCGGACGGCACATACGTCCGCCGTGACTACGACTTCAAGCTGATCGAGGAGGTGCCCGGCCCGGGCGGCAGCGTCTACCTGCGCACCACCGACGAAGCGGTGAACGTCCTCGTCGGCGCCCTCGACACCGATGTCACCAGCGCCCAGATCGCCGCCGAGGTCAAGCTGGAGGTGCTGATCAGCCGCGGCCGGCTCGCCGACGCCCAGCTCGCCGCCGAGCAGGCCCGCTACCGCACCGTGCAGTACTCCGAGACGCTGCGCAGGGCGCTGGAGGCCACCCGGCGCAACGTCCGCGCGGTGGACTGGCTCACCACCGTGCCCGACATGATCGCCGAGGCCCTCGACCATGTGGCCGACCGCTACCGTCACGAGAACGCCATCCTCACCAACATCCGCAAGGCCCGCGACGAGTCCGAGGACCCCGAGCACAAGCGGCGCGCCGCCGAACTGGTCGACATCGTCAAGGACTGCATCCGGCGCCACACCCAGCTCCAGTCACGTCTGCTGGAGGCCGGCCCGCTGTTCCGCGCCGAGCAGGACCGGCAGGCCTTCGCCCCGCCCGCCCCGGCGTCCGGGATCGACCTGTACGGACAGCTGGTCGCGCCGCTGCTGCCGCTGCCCCTGGAGCAGGCCATCCGCGTCACCGACGCCTTCTTCGCGCGCGGGACGGGACTGCGCACGCCGGTGTCCGTCAGGGTCGGCGACCTGGTCGACATCCTGCTGACACCGCCGGTCGAGCGGGAGCACCTGGGCGCGGAGATGCCGGAGCCGGACCTCATCGCCACGCCCGACGACAGTCGCTTCAGCGAGGAGCAGCTGGCGGCTGCCAGAAAGCTGCTGGACCTGCCCGCCGACGCCCCCCGGCGGCTGTCGGGCCTGCTGGCGCAGGCGCGCCGCCGCGACCCCGACCTGCCGTACCTGGTGGCCCTCATGGCGATCCACGCCGCGAGCCCCGCGGTCGGCACGGCTTACCGCCAGGGCGAGGAGAAGCTGCTGTTCGCGGTGGACGACGGGACGGAGCTGGACGATCCCGAGTTCGGCGGTGCCGACCTGATCGTGGGCACGGCGCTGCTGGACGCGGCCGGGATGGCGGCCGACCGGCAGGAGGTGGCGTGATGCGGCCCGCCGAGCGATCGGCAGCGGGTCGCGTGTTGCCCCACGTCGGACGGTCGGCAGAGGGCTTCGTGGTGCCGTACGTCGGCCGACCGGCGGGCGTTGGCGCGATGCCGCGTGCCGGGTCGCCGGTGGAAGGCCGTGCGACGCCGTATGCCGGCCCTCGCCGCGCTCGTGCCCGCACCGGTGTCGGAGCCCACCCGATGCCGTATGCCGGCCCTTGCCGCACCCGCGCCCGTACAGGCGTCGGACGCCGCGCCACGCCGTACGCCGCCCCCCGCCGCACCCGCACCGGCGCGGTCCCCGCACCCCGTCCCCAGAGCAAGGAGTCGCAGTCGTGAGCGAGCACGTCGAGTGGAGTGAGCCGGACGCCCCCTCCCCGGCGGGCGCCGCCGTCACCCCCGCCGACGCCGCCGACGCGGCCCGGCTCGTCGCCTTCGGGCTCCAGCCCAGGCTGCTGCCGGCGCGCGACCAGGAGTACGCCGACCTGCTGCGCCGCTACCGGGAGGACCCGCCGTTCGCCCGGCTCGCGGACGCCGTGGCCGCCGGGCTCGGGCTCGTCGTCCTGGAGGTGTCCCCCCGCGCGGGCATGGCCGTGACCGCCGCCGAGGACTCCGTGTTCGCCGTGCGCATGGGCGACTACGCCCGCCGCACCGCCGCCGACTCCGCCGACCGGTTCCTGCACGGGCTGGCCCACCTCGCCGTCGCCGCCATGGCCTTCCCGCGCCCCGAGGACCTCGCCGACGACGGCTACATCGGCCGCGTCACGGTCAACGGCGTCGACGCGTTCGTCCGCCAGGCCTGCCGCCGGCTGGAGGAACGGGCGGCGCAGCAGGGGGAGAACACCGACCCCGTCTCCGACGCGCCGGGACTGGAGGCCGCCTGGCGGATCTGGGTCAGACGCAGCGCCGCCGGCGCCACCAAGGACGCCCGCCGCCTCGCCGGCTCCACCACCGGCATCGTCGGCAAGGCCGTGGCCTTCCTCACGGACTCCGGGTTCCTCCAGCGGACCGGCGACGACAACGGCGGCACCTACCGCACCACCGCCCGCTACCAGCTCCAGGTCCGTGACATGGCCGGCAGCGCCGCCATGGCCGAGCTGCTGGACCTCGGCATCGTCCCGGTCACCGACGGCACGCCGACCCTGCTGCCGCCCGAGGACACCGACGACCTCGACCTGGTGGCCGACGCCGGGCTGCCCTTCCACTCCGCCTGAACCCCCACCTGCCGAAGACTTACGAGAGTCCGCCATGTACGAGCTGTCCCGGGTCCGCCTCTACTCCATCGGGCCCGCCGGCGCGCGCTACGCCGACACCGTGCTCGACCTGCGCGGTGTGGGTGAGCCCGTGCCCGACCCCGCACCCGCCCAGGCGGAGTTCTTCGAGGAGGAGCCCGCCGGCCCGCCGCGTCGGCCCGCGCCCGCGGGAGTGCTCTTCCTTGAGAACGGCGGCGGCAAGTCCGTGCTGCTGAAGCTGATCTTCTCGGTGATGCTGCCGGGCCACCGCAACACCCTCGGCGGCGCCAGCTCCGGCGTGCTGCGCAAGTTCCTGCTCGCCGACGACTGCGGACACGTCGCGCTGGAGTGGCAGCACGTCCTCACCGGCGAGCTGGTCGTCGTCGGCAAGGTCAGCGAGTGGCGCGGCCGCCAGGTCTCCAGCGACCCGCGGAAGTTCGCCGAGGCCTGGTACTCCTTCCGGCCGGGCCCCGGACTGAGCCTGGACAACCTGCCCGTGGCCGAGTCCACCGCCGTACGGCCGCCCGTCGAGGGCCAGTCCGGGGCGCAGGGGCGCCGCCGCACGATGAAGGGCTTCCGGGACGCCCTCACCGAGGCGGGCAAGGCCTACCCGCACCTCGAGGTGCACTGGGAGGACATCCATGAGCGCTGGACCGAGCACCTCGGCGACCTCGGCCTCGACCCCGAACTCTTCCGCTACCAGCGGGAGATGAACGCCGACGAGGGCGAGGCGGCCGGCCTCTTCGCGGTCAAGAAGGACTCCGACTTCACCGACCTGCTGCTGCGCGCCGTCACCGACACCCGCGACACGGACGGCCTCGCCGACCTCGTCAGCGGCTTCGGCAGCAAACTCGGCCGGCGCGCCGAGCTGATCGCCGAACGGGACTTCACCGCCGGATCGGTCGATCTGCTCGGACGGATCGTCGATGCCGCCGAGGCCCGCTCCCGCGCCCGGGACGTCCACGCCGGCGCCGAGCGGCGCACCCGGACCCTGGCCCGGCGGCTGTCCGCGCGCGGCGCGCAGGAGCGGGCGCGGGCCGCCGACCTCGCCCAGCGGGTCACGGCGGCCGCGCACGCCGTCACCCAGGCCGAGTCCGGGCGCGAGCGCAGCGCGCTGATCGCGGCCGAACTGGCCTACCGGCACGCCTCCCTCGCGCTCGCCGCCGCCGAGAAGCAGGCCGCCGCGCAAAAGCGCGAACTGGCCGAGGCGCGCACCCTGCACGCCGCCTGGCAGGCCGCCGAGGCCGTGCTGCGCCACCGTGCCGCCGCCGACCGGGTGGCCAGGGTCGCCGCCGCGATCCAGGAGGCCGAACGGGACGCCGCCCCCGCGCTCGCCGCGCGCACCAGGGCAGCCGTCGACCTCGTCCGGGCGTTGCACGCCGCCGCGCAGAGCGCCGAGTCCCTCGCCAACGAGGAGGAGGAGCGGTCCGCCGCCCTCCAGGAGGCCGGCGACCTCGCCCACCGGGACTCCACCGCCGCCGCCACCGAGGCGCAGCGGGCCCGCAGCGAGGCCGGGCACCTGCGCCAGCGCCTGTCCGAGGTCGAGCAGGAGACCGCCGAGGCCGTGCGCGCGGGCTGGCTGGACGACAGCGCGCCCGACGCCGACCCGGCGCGCGCGGCGCTCGCCGCCAGCGACGCCGAGAAGGCCGCCGTGGCCGCCTGGGACACCGCCCGCGAGGCGGCACGCCGCGCCGCCGAGCAGGCCCGGGAAGCGACCGCGGCCGAGTCCCGCGCGGAGCTGACGGCCGCCCGCGCGGCCGACGCCGCACTGTCCGCCGAACACGCCCACGACGCGGAGCGCCGCACCGCCCGGGCGCTGGCCGGCGAGGAAAGGCTCGCGGAGCTGCTGGGCCTCGCCGGGCACGACGTGCGCGTCGGCATCCCGCAGCCCAGGCAGGAGGACGCCGCCCCCACCGGGGAACCGGCCGACGGGACCGGCGCCCTCACCGCCGAGGAACTCGACCGCTTCGCCGACGAGTTGCGCGAACTCCTCGACGACGCCGTCTCCTCCGCGGAGCGGCAGCTGTTCGAACTGCGCACCGCCGCAGCCGACGACGCCCGCATCCTCGGCGCGCTCGGCGACGGGGGACTGCTGCCGCCGGGCCCGGACGTCCTGGCCACCGTGGAGTACCTCGGCGAGCACGGCATCCCCGCACTGCCCGGCTGGCGCTACCTCGCCCAGGCCGTCGACCCCGCCGACCACGCCCGTGTGCTGGCCGCCCGGCCCGAACTGGTCGACGGCGTGATCATCACCGACCCCGCCTCGCACGCCCGCGCCCGCGAGGCCCTCGGCGAGGCCGCGCTGCTCCCGCGCTCGGCCGTCGCCGTCGGCACCGCCGCCGCACTTCTCGCCCCGGCTCCGGCCGAGGGCTCCGGCACGGCCGACGTCTTCCTCGTACCGCCGAACCCCGCCATGCACGACGAACACGCCGCCGACGAGGAGCGGCAGGCGCTGCGCGCCCGGGCGACCGCGCGGGACGAGGAGATCCGCACCCTCGCCGCCCGTCTCGGCAAGGACCGGGAACTCTCCGCCCGCCTGGCCTCCTGGCGCGCCGGCTGCCCGGCCGGACGGCTGACCGAGCTGGCCCGGGCGGCCCACGACGCCCGCGCCTTCGCCGCCGAGGCCGAGGCCGAGCTGACCGAGGCGCGCACCCGGCGGGCGGAGGCCGAGGAGGCCGCCGCCGAGGCCGCGCAGGTGCGCGAGGAGCGGCAGGAGGCCGCGCAGAAGGCGCGGCGCGCGGCCGACGCACTCGCCGGGCTCGCCTCCCGGCTGCGCGAACGCGCCCGCTGGCAGGTGCGCCTGCGCGAACTCGCCGACGAGGCCGCCGAGTCGGAGGCCCGGGCCCAGGCGTGCCTGGAACGCGCCCGCGCCGCCGACGAGGACCGGCGCGCCGCTCAGCGCGCGGCCGACGACGCCCGCCGCACGGCGCGTGCCCTGCGCGCCGAGCGCTCCGAGATCGCCGGCGCCCCCGACGACGTACCGGACGACGACGCCGACACCCCGAAGGCGTCCCTGCCCGCCCTGCGCGAGGCGTACCGCGCCGCCTCCCAGGTGTACGAGAAGGTCGGCGTCGGCGCCGACCTGCGGGCCGAGCAGGCGCGCGCCGAGAGCGACGAGAGCGCGGCCCGCGCCGAGCTGGACCGGCTGAGCAACAAGGTCCGCACCCGTGCCGAGCAGCTTCTTCAGTCCCCCGACGGCTCCGACGGGCCTTCCCGGCAGGCCGCGGTCGTCCGTGCCGAGGAACTCGTGCAACTGCTGGAGACCCGGATGTCCAGCGCCAGCGAGCAGCTCGGCAGGCTGCGCGGCGAGGCCGAGCGGCTCGCGCCCGAGGACGGTGGCGCCCACACCGAACTCCCCGAGGAACTGCGGCCCCGCGACGCCGAGCACGCCCAGTCCCTGCTGCGCACGGCCACCGCCGAACTCGCCTCCCGTACCGAGGCGCTGTCCCGCGCGCGGGAGGCGCACGCCGAACTGCTCGACGCCCACCGCGCCGCCGAGGACGCGGCCGGCGGCTTCGACGAGATCGCCGCCCTGCTGCGCGACCTGCTGCGCGAGCCGGTCGGCGAGGAGGAACCGGGCGCGCCCGAGCCCTACCCCGGTGGGCTGGAGGAGGCCCGGAGGTCCGCCGCCGAGGCCCGCAGATCACTGCGCGGCTGCGCCGCCGACCTCTCGGCCGCCGAGGCAGCCGTGCGCGAGGCGAGCGACATCCTCGTCCGCCACGCCAACTCCACCCGCTACGAGCAGGTCCGCACCCCGGCCCGACAGCAGATCCGCGAACTGCCCGCCGCGGCCCTGCCCGAGCATGCCCGCAAGTGGGCCGACGCCTTCGCGCCCCGCCTGCGCGTCCTCACCGACGAACTGGACCAGCTGGAGCGCAACCGCGACTCGATCGTGGACCGTCTGCGCGGTCTGGTGGAGTCTGCCCTGGCCACCCTGCGCTCCGCCCAGCGGCTGTCCCGGCTGCCCGAAGGGCTCGGTGAGTGGTCGGGGCAGGAGTTCCTGCGCATCCGGTTCGAGGAACCCGACCAGGCCACCCTCACCGAGCGGCTCGGCGAGGTCGTCGACGAGGCGACCCGCGCCGCCGTCAAGAAGAACTCCGACCTGCGCCGCGACGGCATGTCCCTGCTGCTGCGCGGAGTGGCCGCCGCCCTCCAGCCCAAGGGCGTCGCCGTCGAGATCCTCAAACCGGACGCCGTGCTGCGCGCCGAGCGCGTCCCCGTCGGGCAGATGGGCGACGTGTTCTCCGGCGGCCAGCTGCTCACCGCCGCCATCGCCCTGTACTGCACGATGGCCGCACTGCGCAGCAACGACCGGGGTCGCGACAAGCACCGGCACGCGGGCACCCTGTTCCTGGACAACCCCATCGGCCGGGCCAACGCCACCTATCTGCTGGAACTCCAGCGGGCGGTGTCCGACGCCCTCGGCGTCCAGCTCCTCTACACCACCGGCCTGTTCGACACCACCGCGCTGGCGGAGTTCCCGCTGGTCATCAGGTTGCGCAACGACGCCGACCTCCGCGCGGGGCTGAAGTACATCAGCGTCGAGGAACACCTGCGCCCCGGACTGCCCCGGCCGAGCGCCGACGGCGAAGGGGAAGCGGTCCGCAGCGAGATCACGGCGACGCGGATGTTCAAACGCCCGGCCTGACGCGAACCCCGCCAACCACGGGGACCCGACGCGCTCTCAGGGGTGGGACAGCTGCCCGGTCCCGCCCCTCCTGCGTATCCGCTCCTGCGTCCGCTCGGCGGCCCGCGCCTGCCGCCGGGCCCGGCGACGCTCACGGCGCAGCGCCCGCGCGGTGCTGCTCGGCGTCGAGACCACGCCGTTGCGCTGGTTCCACACCTGGCGCGTCACCCAGACGTCGAGCACCGCCCAGGTGGCCGCCACCGTACTGGCGATGCTGGTGAGCACCATCGGGAGCGCCAGCCACGATCCGGCCAGGGTGGTCAGAAAAGCCACCATGGCCTGGATCAGCGTCACCGAGATGATCAGCACGGCCCGCACCGCCGCCGTGCGCACCGGGTCGGGCAGCCGCCGCCGCTTCGCGGGCTCCTCGACCCACAACGGCCGGTAACGGGGCCGCTCCCGGGCAGCCTCCCGCCCGGCGGGCCGCGCCGCCGGCCCGCCCGCCGCGGATATCCGCTCCGCCGGTCGCCGGTGCGCCGGTTCCCGTTCCTCGGTCGCCAACTGCCCTTCCGCTCCGCCGGATCGACCCGTCTCCACGCCGTGCTCCCGCGTGTCGGCGCCCTGCCGCGCGGCGCCTCGCGCGGCCCTGTCCTCGCCGGGCGTCGTTCGCTGCTCCGCCGTGCCCATCACCGTGTCACTCCCCATCGCCAGCAGACCGCTCGCCCTGTCCGAAGACCCGACTCTCCTCTGGCTGCCCGGCTTGCGCTGTTTTACGCTGCCCGGGTGCAGGATGCGGCTCCTGTGGCCGATTCCGCCCCCATTTCCTGTAGTGAAGGACGAACGGGACGCGCCGAAGATTCCCGGGCGTCGAATACTTCCGGCCAAATCCCCGCGCCCACCCATCGGATTCGGCCGCGCCGCCGCGACCGTATCCGGGGAGGCAATCTCCCCATGAGCGGACAACTCCCCATGCTCCACGGACCGGACGGAAGCCCTGCTTCCACAAGCGCCTTCGAATTGGCCGTGCGCCAGTAGTAGGCTCGCGCCGTTTGTTGACGCACATGCGTACCCCTCGCCGGCCGGTGGGGGTCGAGCTGGGGGAGTCCATGCGCTTTCGCGGGAAGTCCATCCGCCGGAAGATCGTGGCGCTGCTTCTGGTGCCGTTGGCGGCCCTGACCGCCATCTGGGCCTTCGCGTCGGTCCTCACCGGACTCGAGGCGAGCCGGCTGTTCCACGTGACGGCCGTGGTCGAGAACATCGGCTATCCCACCGAGGACACCATCCGCCTCCTCCAGCGGGAACGCCGCCAGACCCTGGTCCTGCTCGCCGACCCGCGCGACTCCGACAGCCGTGCCGCCCTCCAGCGCAGCCGCGCCGCCACCGACAAGGCCGTCGCCGAGATCCGCCGCAACGCCGAGGACCCCGACGTGCGCGAGGGCCTCGGCGGCACTGTCGACGAGCGCCTCACGGCGGTCCTGGACGCCTTCGAGGGCCTGGAGCCGTTGCGCCGCAGCGTCGAGGACCGCACCGTCGACCGCGCCGAGGCCCTCGGCTTCTACAACCGCCTGATCGACCCCTGCTTCATTCTGCTCACCGATCTCCACATCGTCGACGACGTGGAGATGGACACCCGGTACCGCGCCCTCGTCAACATCGCCCGTGCCCGCGAACTCCTCTCCCGCGAGGACGCCCTGCTCGGCTCCGCCCTCGTCGTCGGCGAGCCCACCCGCGACGAACTGCGCGAGGTGTCTGACCTCGTCGCCCAGCGCACCGTCCTCTACGACACCAACCTGCCCCTGCTGCCGGCCTCCGAGGGCGACCGCTACGAGCGCTTCTGGAAGAACGCCGCCACCGCCCCGCTGCGCGCGGCCGAGGAGGCCGCCCTTTCCGGAGACGACGCCGGCGCCGGGCAGGTCGACGCCCAGGACTGGGACACCGCCGCGGGCAAGGTCCTCGGTGAACTCGGCGCCCTCGACGACGAGGCGGCGGACCGCCACCAGGACCGCGTCCGCCCCATCGCCATCGGCATCATCGTCAAGGCCGTCGTCGCCGGCGTCCTCGGCCTGGTCGCCCTCCTCGTCTCCCTCGTCGTGTCCGTACGCGTCGGCCGTGGCCTCATCCGCGACCTGCGCCAGCTGCGCCTGGAGGCGCACGAGGCGTCCGGCGTGCGCCTGCCCAGCGTCATGCGCCGCCTGTCCGCGGGCGAACAGGTCGACGTGGAGACCGAGGTCCCGCGCCTGGAGTACGACAAGAACGAGATCGGCGAGGTCGGCCAAGCCCTCAACACCCTCCAGCGCGCCGCCGTCGAGGCCGCCGTCAAGCAGGCCGAACTGCGCTCCGGGGTCTCGGAGGTCTTCGTCAACCTCGCCCGCCGCAGCCAGGTCCTGCTGCACAAGCAGCTGACGCTCCTCGACGCCATGGAACGCCGGACCGAGGACACCGACGAACTCGCCGACCTCTTCCGCCTCGACCACCTCACCACCCGAATGCGCCGGCACGCCGAGGGCCTCGTCATCCTCTCCGGCGCCGCGCCCTCCCGGCAGTGGCGCAAGCCCGTCCAGCTCATGGACGTGGTGCGGGCGGCCGTCGCCGAGGTCGAGGACTACGAGCGCATCGAGGTCCGCAGGCTGCCGCGGATGGCGGTCACCGGCCCGGCGGTCGCCGACCTCACCCACCTCGTCGCCGAACTCCTCGAGAACGCCACGGTGTTCTCCCCGCCCCACACCGCCGTCCAGGTCCTCGGCGAGCCCGTCGCCAACGGCTTCACCCTGGAGATCCACGACCGCGGCCTCGGCATGACCGCCGAGGCGCTGCTGGACGCCAACCTCCGGCTCGCCGAGACCCCGGAGTTCGAGCTGTCGGACACCGACCGGCTCGGCCTGTTCGTGGTCAGCCGGCTCGCCCAGCGGCAGAACGTCCGCGTCTCCCTCCAGCCGTCCCCGTACGGGGGCACCACCGCCGTCGTCTTCATCCCCGACGCGCTGCTCACGGACGAGGTGCCGGACACCAACGGCGTCGGCTTCCGGCTCGACCGGCCCCGCGCCCCGCGGGAGGCCGAGCCCGCGGACAGCCGCCGGGCCGCGGTCTCCCAGCGGCCGGTGACCCTCCCCGGCCTCCCGGCCACCCTGCTCGACGGGCCGGTGGAACTCGAGGCGCCCGTCGCCCTGGACGCCATCGAGGACTTCCCGGGCGTCCTGGACGGCGCGGACGGCGAGCGCGGCGGACTCCTCGGCCCGCACCGTTCCGCCGCCCGCACCGACGACACGCGCGACGCCGGCGACCGGCACGACACCGAGCGGCAGGGCGGGGTGCCGCAACCCCGCCGCCGCACGCCCAAGCTGGTCAGCTCGCACGGGCGCCCGGTCACCGGTGGGCGGCCCTGGCGCCAGGACGGCGACGACGAGGCCCGGCCCGGCCCCGCCCCGCTGCACGCCGACCCCGAGCGCCCCGCGCCCCTGCCGACCCGCCGCCGCGGCAGCTCGCCGCTGGGCCGCAACCCGGCGTCGGGCGACCGGCCCGGCCCTGCCGACGGCCGTCTCACCGGACCCCGGCCGGGCGGCCCCGCCGGCGGCGAGCGCCCCGAACCCCAGGGCACCCCGGCCGACCGCGCGGGACTGCGGGCGCTCGACGGACGCGCCGACGCAGGCGACCGCCGCGCTCTCGACCGGCCTTCCGCCGCCCCGGCGCTCCCCGGACGCGCACCGTCCGGTCCGGCCGGCCCCGACCCGCAGGACGCCGCGGGCCGCCCCGGGCAGGACCGGCCCGGACCCGGCCCCGACGCCGTCCTCGGCGGGCTGCCGCGGCGCGTCCGCCAGGCCAGCCTGGCGCCGCAGCTGAGACAGGACCCCGGCCGCCGCGGCGGGGACAGAGCGGCGCCCGCCGACCGGGACGCCGACGAGGTCCGCAGCCGTATGGCCTCGCTCCAGCGCGGCTGGCAGCGCGGCCGCGAGGAGAACGCCACGGGGGACGACACGCCCCACGGCACAGCACCACAGGGAACGAACAAGGGGGACGGTCGATGACCGCACCGAAGACGACCGGCCGCACCGACAACGGCAAGTCCGTCGAGCTGAACTGGCTCCTCGACGACCTCGTGGACCGCGTCGCCAGCATCCGCAAGGCGGTCGTGCTCTCCGGGGACGGCCTGGCGACGGGGGTCTCCAAGGACCTCTCCAGGGAGGACGGCGAGCACCTGGCCGCCGTCGCGTCCGGCTTCCACAGCCTCGCCAAGGGCGTGGGCCGCCACTTCGACGCGGGCGGCGTCCGCCAGACGGTGGTCGAACTCGACGACGCCTTCCTCTTCGTCACCGCGGCCGGAGACGGCAGCTGCCTCGCCGTCCTGTCCGACGCCGACTCCGACGTCGGGCAGGTCGCCTACGAGATGACGCTGCTGGTCAAGCGGGTCGGCGCGCATCTGGCCACGGCTCCGCGCACCGATCTGCCCTCGGGCGGGTAGTGGGATGACATGAGCGCAGACGGTCAGGCAAGAAGCCACTGGTTCGACGACGAAGCGGGACCGGTCGTCCGTCCCTACGCCATGACGCGGGGCCGCACCAGCCATGCGGCCCAGCACCGCCTCGACGTCATCGCGGTGGTCGTCACGGAGCCCCACGCGGACGATCCGGAGGCGGATCCGACACTGTCCCCGGAACACGCCGACATCGTCGGACTGTGCCGCGAGACCCCCCAGTCGGTCGCCGAACTCGCGGCCGAACTCGACCTGCCCATCCAGGTGGTCAGGGTCCTCATCGGGGACCTCGTGGACGCCCGACTGGTCCATGTGACCCGACCGGTGCCGCCGGCCGAGCTGCCGGACGAGAGTATTCTGCGCGACGTGATCAACGGCCTCCGCGCGCTGTGAGCAGCGCGGGCAGCGAGGTGAAGACGTGACGGCCACCGCCGCGCCACCCCCGTCAAGTCCAGAGAGCAGGAAGAAGAGATCGATGATCTTCGGGCGTTCCGAGCGCGGCAGAGCCCCGGTGGAACCCGTCACGCTCAAGATCCTGGTGGCCGGCGGCTTCGGCGTCGGCAAGACCACCCTCGTCGGCGCGGTCAGCGAGATCAGGCCGCTGCGCACCGAGGAGGTGCTCACCGAGGCGGGTCGTCCGGTCGACGACACCAGCGGCGTGGAGGCCAAGCACACCACCACCGTGGCCATGGACTTCGGCCGCATCACCCTGCGCGAGGACCTGGTGCTGTACCTGTTCGGAACGCCCGGACAGGAGCGGTTCTGGTTCATGTGGGACGAACTGTCCGAGGGCGCGCTCGGCGCGGTGGTCCTCGCCGACACCCGCCGCCTGGAGGACTGCTTCCCCGCCATCGACTACTTCGAGCGGCGCTCCATCCCCTTCCTGGTCGGCGTCAACTGCTTCGAGGGCGCGGCCCGTTACCCGGCGTCGGCCATCCGGCAGGCGCTCGACCTGGACGACGACGTCCCCCTGCTGCTGTGCGACGCCCGCGACCGGCGGTCGGTCAAGGACATCCTCGTCGGGGTGGTCGAGCACGCGATGGACTACGGGACCCAACGCCGCCGGGCGCCCGTGACCACCTAGCCACGCGCACGCGCGCGTGGCCGGTGCCTCGGCCGTCGCCGCGACCCGCGCCCGGCCGACCGGCCACGCCCACGCGCGCGTGGGCCGCCCCGTCGCCGGGCTCCACGGCCCGGTGCCGACCGCAGTGCCGTAGCAGCAAGAAGCGCACCGCGCGCGAGGCGTCCGGCGCGGGCACTGCCTGGCCTGCTGCCGGTGCGCCCCGAGTCCGTCCGGGCCGTCCTGCGCGCCCTCGGCGGTGCCGGTCAAAACCCGGCCGGCGCTCCGGTGGACCGGCGCCGAGTCCGGCCCGTCGGAAAGAAACAACCGGCGCGGAGGATACGTCGTGCCCGCGCGCCCGGAGACATCCCAGGCAAGTCCCGTGGACGCGTTCGGCGCCCTCAGCCCCGTCCGGGGTCCGCGACGGCGCAGCCCGCCCCGCTCGGCGCCGCCTGCGTCCCGCGCCGTACCCGATGACCCGGCACACCGGCCCGGCCCACCACCCAGCTCGCCCCGCGCAGCGCCTTCGCGGCCTTCTTCAACGGCGCCAGACACGCGGCCGCCTCCCGGTGGTCCGGCACGCTGCCCGGCGCGCACACCACCGTCGCCAGCGACAACGTCACCGGCCGCCCGCCGGCCGACCAGAACGTGTCCAGCACCGACGCCGCGAGCGGATCCAGCCCCTCCCAGTCGGTCAGCACCAGGAAGTCGTCGCCGCCGATGTGCCCCACGCGCGTGCTCTCGGACGCCATGAGCTGCAGCGCCCGCCCCACCGACCGGATCAGTTCGTCGCCGGCCGCGAAACCGGCCCCGTCGTTGACCTGCTTGAAGTGGTCGACGTCCAGCCAACTCAGGGCGAACGGCCGCCCGTCCGCGATCCGCCGGTCCACCTCCGCGGTGATCGCGTCCGAACCGGGCAGCCGCGTCAGCGGATTGAGCCCGGCCGCCTCCTCGACGCGCGTCTCGGCCAGCGCCCGCACCAGGTCCACGAGCCGTACGACGCCGACGCAGCGCCCGTAGGCGTCCACCACGGCCACATCGTCCGACGTGCGGTCCCGCGCGCCGTCCGCGACGACGTCCAGCACCTCCCAGGCGGTCGCGTCGACCCCCACCGTCCGCGGCGGATCGCCCAGTTTCGCGGCGGGCCGGTCGGCGTACAGCGCATGCCCGTAGCGGCCCGACATCGACAGCAGGAAACGCGACCGGTGCACCGACCGGACGGGCGCCCCGGCCCGGTCCACGAGCAGCACCCCGGACACCTCCGGAGAGCCGGTGAGCAGCGCCCGCACCTGCCCGGCGGACGCGTGCGCGGGCAGCAGCGCGGCCGGGCGCACGAACTCCCGCACCAACGGCCCCGACCGGGGCGCCGGCGCCGTCGCGGGCGAACGGGGCGGAACGTACACGTCCGCCGCCGGCAGCCGGGACGGCGGCGCGAACAACTCGCCCTGCGCCAGCTGCGCCCCGGCCGCGAGCGCCGCCGCGCACTGCAGCTCCGTCTCCACGGCCTCCACCGACAGGAGCGCTCCCAACTCGTCGCAGAGCGTCCGCATCGCCCGCACGGCGGCGGGCCTGGCCAGCAGCGAGGCGTCGAGCTTCATCAGGTCGGGGCCGATGTCCGTGAGCAGCCGCAGCGGCAGGTCCCCGTCGCCCACGCCGTCGGCGCTGATCCGGAACCCCTGCGCGCGCAGCGCCGAAACGGCCTCCAGCAGCGCCTGCTGCGGCACGTGCGCGTACGGCGGGCAGACGTCGACCGTCACCTCCCACGGCATCCGCCCGGCGGCCCGCACGGCGTCGTGCAGCGGGGTGAGCCCACCGAGGTCGGCGAGGGTGGCGGCGAAGACGTTGACGTGCAGCGGCAGCAGGGTCTCCTTGCGCACCGCCGCCCGCACCGCCAACAGGGCCAGCCGGCGGTCGAGTTCCGGGTCCCGGCGGGCCTCGGCCAGCACGTCGCCGGCCTCCGGGCGGGCGAGGACCTCCAAGGCCGCCACCCCGCCGGTGGACAGATTGACCACCGGCTGGAACGCGAAGCGGAGCGAATCCGACCAGGAGTGCACGGGAGCATGATGGCCCGGCCCGGCAGCCCTCAAGCCCAGTTCATGAGACGTTCACGCAGCATTCCGAGCCGGTCACTCAGCGTACGAACATGCGCGCGACCCATGGACGAACACCCGCACTCCGGGCATGTGCCCCCGGCATCGCGGCAGCGGAGAGGACGCCCCTGCCAAGATCGGATACAGTCCGCCGCGTGTCCGAATCTGAAGCCTCCGTCCCCAACTCCGCGCCGGGTTCCCACTGTTCGAGCTGCGGATCGCCCTACGGAGAGGGCGTCACCGGCTGGCCCCGCACCTGCCCGGACTGCGGCCACGCCGCCTACCGCAACCCATTGCCCGTGGCGATAGCCCTCCAGCCCGTGTACGACGTCAAGGGCACCGCCCTGGTCGTCGTCACCCGCGCCGTCGACCCCGCGCGCGGCGGCGTCGCCCTGCCCGGCGGCTACATCGACGACCGCGAGGACTGGCGCAAAGCCGTCGTCCGGGAGCTGAAGGAGGAGACCGGCATCGACGCCGCCGCCCGCGACGTCCGCCTGGTCGACGCCGCCAGCTCGCCCGACGGCCACCTCCTGCTGTTCGGCCTCCTCCCGGAGCGCCCCGCCGACGACCTGCCCGAGTTCGCCGCGACGGACGAGACGGAGGGCCGGCACCTGCTGCGCGGCGCCGAGGAACTCGCCTTCCCCCTGCACACGATGGCCGCGCGGGCCTTCTTCGAGGGCCGCTACATCTGACCCCCGCCCTCCCCGAGCCCTCGTATCCGCACCCGGTGGGGCGGCACCCCGCCGCCCCCACCCTCCCGCTCGACGACCACCCGGCCGTCCTCCCGGCGCACGGCGTAGCGCACCGGCTCGGCCTCGTCCCACCCGTCGCCGGCGTCCGGTCCGACCACCCCGCCTCCGGCCCGCCCCGGGGCCGGAGCCCAGACCTCGAGCGCCGCCCCGCCGTCCCCGTCCCGCACCGGAATCACCGCCCCCGCGCGCGCGAGCACCGGAATCCTCGACAGCGGGGCGTCGACGACCACCCGCCCCGGCCCCTCGTACGCCCGCTCCGTCACCGTGTCGTACCAGCGCCCCCGCGGCAGCCGCACCGCACGCCGCTCCACCCCCGGCTCCAGCACCGGAGCCACCAGCAGGCAGTCGCCCAGCAGGAAGGCGTCCTCGCAGTCCCGCAGAGCCCGGTCCTCGGGCGCGCCCCACCACAGCGGCCGCACATACGGAGCCCCCGTCCGCCGCGCCAGATGCGCCAGCGTCACGAAGTACGGCAGCAACCGCCTGCGTTCCAGGAGAGCCACGCGCGCGTGCTCCAGCACATCGGCCCCGAACGCCCAGGGTTCCCGACGCCCCGCACGCGGCCCCGAGCCTGTCCGGAACAGCGGCAGATACGCGCCGAGCTGGAACCAGCGCAGATACAGCTCCGGCGACGGGCTCCCGTCGGAGCCGCCCACGTCAGCGCCCGAGTACGGCACCCCGCACAGCCCGAGCCCCAGCACCAGCGACAGCGACGCGCGCAGCCCCGGCCAGCCCGTGGCCACGTCCCCCGCCCAGGCGCCGCCGTAGCGCTGCAGGCCCGCCCAGCCGGAGCGGGAGAAGACGAACGGCCGCTGCCCGGGCGCCAGCCTCCCCAGGCCCTCGTACGCCGCCCTGGCCATGCACAGCCCGTACACGTTGTGCGCCTCACGATGGTCGCCGCCCCACCCTTCCAGAGCGTGCCGGGAGGACCGCGGCAGCGTCGGCTCCCCGAACGCCGCGAACGACGTCGGCTCGTTCATGTGGTGCCAGAACCCGGCGAAGCCCTGCGCGAGCCGCTCGGCGTACAGACCGCCCCACCACTCGCGCACGCGCGCGTGGGTGAAGTCCGGGTACACCACCTCGCCGGGCCGGGAGACGCCGCGCACCGGCCGGCCGGCCGCGTCCCGCACGAACACGTCCCGCGCGACCCCGGTCTCGTACACCGCGTCGCCCGGCTCCGCCGGCACCGCGGGGCCGACGACCGACACCAGCCGGACACCGTCCCGCAGCAGGTCCTCGGCGAGCGCGGGCAGCTTGGGGTAGCGGTCCCCGTCGACGGTGAACACCCGGTGCCCGTCATGGTGGCCGACGTCCAGGTGGACCGCGTCGAGCGGCAGCCCGTGCTCCTGATGGCCGGCGACGATCCGCCGCACCTCCTGCTCGCCGCCGAATCCCCACCGCGCGTGGTGATGACCGAGCGCCCAGGCCGGCGGCAGCGCGGCGGCCCCGGTCAGCGACGCCCAGGTGAGCAGCACGCGCGCGGGCGTGCCCACCATCACCCAGCACCGCAGCGGCCCGCCGTCCATGCGCAGCTCGCACACGCCCGGACGGTCGTGCCCCGAACCGGCGCCCTCCTCGCCCTCCCGCAGCGTCACCGTGCCGTCCCACGACGTGTCGTGGAACACCAGGTGCGCGCCCGCGTCGGCCACCACCAGCTGCACCGGCATCGTCAGGTGCAGCGGATCGTCGCCCGGTGCGAACCCCCGGCCGGGGTCGGTGTTCCACAACCGGTACACGCCGTCCCGCAGCCGCGGCCCCGACGCCCGTCCGCCGAGCCCGAAGAACCGCGCGTCGGCCCCCACCCGCGACCGCTGAAGCCAGCGAGCCTGCCCCCCGTCGACCGGCTCCCACCAACGCGGCGGCAGATCCCGGCGCAACGTGACACCGCCGGGCGTACGCACCTCCACCGCGCCCTCACGCGAGACCACCACCGTCATCCGCTCCGCCACGACCCGCCAGCCGCCGTCCTTGTCCGGCTCCAGCACGGCCCGGGGATCGGGCTCCGGACCATGCCCGGCGAGCCCGTACGACGGCTCGGGACCCGCCCCGTCCCAGCCCCAGAAGACGGCTCCGTTCACGGCGACGGCCATGCGCAGCTCGGACCGGTCGAACCGCAGCGTGCCGCCGCCCGGCCCGGGCTCCGCCTCCCGCAGCAGCCCCGGCACCCGCGCCCGCTCGGCGCCACGTCGCGGCAGCCCCTCGGCGTCGGCGCGCCTCCTGCGCCACGCGGCCCGCACGGTACGCAACCTCCGGCCCGCACCGCCCACCGAACCGACCACCCTCATCGAACGCACCAGGTCACGACCGTCCATGGTGCTCACCCTGCCACTGACCCGTGGACGCGGGTGCGTCGTTCAACTGCCGTTCACCAGTGCCGGGGCCACATCTTCATGTCACGGACTATGTGGGCGGCGCCCTGGTGCGGAAGTCGATCACATGGCATCGTCCGTGTCAGCCGCGCACGCGCACACCCCAGCCCGTGCGCGAGCGACGCCCACGACGCGCACAGCCCGGGAGCCGACCCATGTCGATCACGAACCCCCAGCCCCTCTGGCAGCCGGACGCGGACCGCATCGCGCAGGCACGCATCACCCGGTTCCAGGCCTGGGCCGCCGAACAGCACGGGGCCCCCGCCGACGGCGGCTACGCGGCACTCCACCGCTGGTCCGTCGACGAACTCGAGGCCTTCTGGAAGGCCGTCACCGAGTGGTTCGACGTACGGTTCTCGACCCCCTGCGCGCGCGTGCTCGGCGACCGGTCCATGCCCGGCGCGCAGTGGTTCCCGGGCGCGGCCCTCAACTACGCCGAGCACGCCCTGCGCGCCGCCGCCACCCGCCCGGACGAACCCGCCCTCCTGTGCGTCGACGAGACCCACGAGCCGCGCCCCGTCACCTGGTCCGAACTGCGCCGCCAGGTCGGCTCCCTGGCCGCCGAACTGCGCGCCCTCGGCGTCCGCCCCGGAGACCGCGTCAGCGGCTACCTCCCGAACGTCCCGCAGGCGGTCGTGGCCCTCCTCGCCACCGCCGCCGTGGGCGGCGTCTGGACGTCGTGCGCCCCCGACTTCGGCGCCCGCAGCGTCCTCGACCGCTTCCAGCAGATCGAACCCGTCGTCCTGTTCACCGTCGACGGCTACCGCTACGGCGGCAAGGAACACGACCGCCGCGCCACCGTCGCCGAACTCCGCCGCGAACTGCCCACCCTGCGCGCCGTCGTCCACATCCCCCTCCTCGGCACCGACGCCCCCGAAGGCGCCCTGGAGTGGTCCGCGCTGACGGGCTCCGACACCGAACCCGTCTTCGAGCAGGTCCCCTTCGACCACCCGCTGTGGGTGCTCTACTCCTCCGGCACCACCGGCCTGCCCAAGGCCATCGTCCAGTCCCAGGGCGGCATCCTCGTCGAACACCTCAAACAGCTCGGCCTGCACTGCGACCTCGGCCCCGGCGACCGCTTCTTCTGGTACACCTCGACCGGCTGGATGATGTGGAACTTCCTCGTCTCCGGCCTCCTGACGGGCACCACCGTCGTCCTGTACGACGGCAGCCCCGGCCACCCCGCCACCGACGCCCAGTGGCGCGTCGCCGAACGCACCGGCGCCACCTTCTTCGGCACCTCCGCCGCCTACGTCATGGCCTGCCGGAAGGCGGACGTCCACCCCGGACGCGACCACGACCTCTCCCGGGTGCGCTGCGTCGCCACCACCGGCTCCCCGCTGCCCCCCGACGGCTTCCGCTGGCTTCACGACGAGGTCCGCGGCGACCTGTGGATCGCCTCCGTCAGCGGCGGCACCGACGTCTGCTCCTGCTTCGCGGGAGCCGTCCCCACCCTGCCCGTGTACGTCGGCGAGCTCCAGGCCGCCTGCCTCGGCACCGACCTCCAGTCCTGGGACCCCAGCGGCAAGCCCCTGACCGACGAGGTCGGCGAACTCGTCGTCACCAACCCCATGCCGTCCATGCCGATCCGCTTCTGGAACGACCCCGACGGCAGCCGCTACCACGACAGCTACTTCGACACCTACCCCGGCGTCTGGCGCCACGGCGACTGGATCACCGTCACCTCCCGCGGCTCCGTCGTCATCCACGGCCGTTCCGACTCCACGCTCAACCGCCAAGGCGTCCGCATGGGCTCGGCCGACATCTACGAAGCCGTGGAGCGCCTCCCCGAGATCAGGGAATCCCTCGTCATCGGCGTCGAACAGCCCGACGGCGGTTACTGGATGCCCCTGTTCGTCCACCTCGCGCCCGGCGCCGTCCTGGACGAGGCCCTCCTGAACCGCATCAAGCGGACCATCCGCGAACAGCTCTCACCCCGCCACGTCCCCGACGAGATCATCGAGGTCCCCGGAATCCCGCACACCCTCACCGGCAAGCGCATCGAAGTTCCGGTCAAACGACTCCTCCAGGGCACCCCGCTGGAACGAGCGGTCAACCCCGGCTCCGTCGACAACCTCGACCTCCTCCACTTCTACGAGGACCTCGCCCGCAACCGAACGTGACCGGCCAGGCCCCTCCCGCCCCCTGTGACCTGTATCGATCGACCAGCTTCGACAGGCCCGACCTCCACTGTCAGTGGGTCCGGTTACTGTGAGTGAGCATTGATCGACTGCGCACAGGGGGAAGACATGGCGCACACCGACCACCGGACCATGCGGCACGCACTGCAGCGGGAAGTAGCGGGCGTCATCGGCCTGCTCACCGACGAGCACGACTTCCGCGCCATGCGGCGCTACCGCAGCTTCACCTTCGACGACCACAAGACCTACCTCCAACAGGTCGAGCACCTGCTCAGGGCCCGGGCCTCCGAGGGCAGCCACACCACGGTCGCCCTCTTCGACCCACAGGAGTACGCCGACTTCTGCGCCGACAACGGGCTCGACCCGGACACCCCGTCGAGCCGCACCCGCTTCACCGCCGAACTCGCGGCCGGCGGCCCCACCGTCCCCTACGACGGCAGGCCCCTCACCGACCTGGTACCGGCCCTGGTGGACGAGGCGGTCCGGCAGGCGACGTGGGAGTACGCCTCCACCCTCCTGGCCCGCCTCGGGGACTGCGCCACCTGCGGCGAGGACCTCGGCCGGGCCGCCTTCCACCACGCCTCGACCCTCCTCGTGCGCATCCTGGAAACGGCCCCGCCCGGAGAGCGGCACCTCGTCTGCAGCGTCTCCGCGCCGGCCGAGACCCTCGTAGCCGTCCTCCACGCCGACCAGGACACCGACGGCAGGACCCGGCTGGACGAAGCGGAAGCCCTCGAATTCACCACCGTCCTCGCCCTCGGCCTCGCCACCGAGAGCCCGGGCGGCCTCGTCATGCGCACCAGCGCCCCCGCCACACCCGACCGCGTCTACGGATGGCGGCTGCGCGCGTACGGCCTCGTGCCGCTGACCGCGGGGGAGGTCTTCGACGCCTACTGCACCGACGCCGAATCCGGCGACCTGATCTCCCCGGAATCCGGTGTTGACTACTGCACACCGCCCGACCTGGGCGAGGCGGGCCCCTCGGCCGAGCACCGGCACTGAGCCGCCGCCCGGCAACGCGAAGGGCGCTCCACCCGAGGGCGGAGCGCCCAGCGATCAACAACCCGCCCGGCTACTCCCCGGACAGCACGGCCCGAGCCGCCCTGCGCGCTTCGTCGGCACTGTCCGTCGCCCGTGCGGCCGCCGCCGCACGCTCGCACTGGGCCAGCGCGTACTTCGCCAGCGTCGCCCGCACATACGGAATCGACGCCGCGCCCATCGACAAGGAGGTGACACCCAGACCGGCCAGCACGCACGCGAGCAGCGGGTCAGACGCGGCCTCGCCGCAGACGCCGCAGCTCTTGCCCTCGGCTCGGGCCGCCTCCGCGGCCAGCGCGACCAGGTCGAGCAGCGCGGGCTGCCACGGGTCCTGCAGCCGGGACACCGCGCCCACCTGACGGTCGGCGGCGAAGGTGTACTGCGCGAGGTCGTTGGTCCCCAGCGACAGGAACTCCACCTCCCGCAGGATCGAACGCGCCCGCAGCGCGGCCGACGGAATCTCCACCATGGCACCGAACTTCGCATGCAGCCCAGCCTCCCGGCAGGCGTCCGCGAATGCCATGGCGTCGATCCGGTCCGCCACCATCGGCGCCATGACCTCAAGGTGCACCGGCAGACCCTCGGCCGCCCTCGCGAGCGCCGTCAGCTGGGTCCGCAGCACCTCGGGGTGGTCGAGCAGCGTGCGCAGCCCGCGCACGCCCAGCGCCGGGTTCGGCTCGTCGCCCGGCGTCAGGAAGCTCAGCGGCTTGTCCGCGCCCGCGTCCAGCACCCGCACGACGACCCGGCTCTCGGGAAACGCCTCGAGCACCTGGCGGTAGGCCTCGATCTGCTTCTCCTGGGAGGGCGCCTTCTTGTCGTCGTCCAGGAAGAGGAACTCGGTACGGAACAGACCGACGCCCTCGGCCCCGGCCTCCACCGCGGCCGCGACGTCCGCCGGCCCGCCGATGTTCGCCAGCAGCGGCACCTTGTGACCGTCCGACGTGGCGCCCGGCCCGGTGGACGCGGACAGCATCGCCCTGCGCTGCGCGGCGGCGGCCTCCAGCTGGGCCTTCTTCTCCGCGCCGGGTTCCACGAAGACCTCGCCGGTGCTGCCGTCCACCGCGATGACCGTGCCCTCGGACAGTTCGACCGCGCCCGGCAGCGCCACCACGGCGGGTACGCCCAGGGCCCGCGCAAGAATCGCGCTGTGACTGGTCGGCCCGCCCTCCTCGGTCACGAAGCCGAGCACGAGGGTCGGGTCCAGCAGCGCCGTGTCGGCCGGCGCCAGGTCACGCGCGACGAGCACGTACGGTTCGTCGCTGTCCGGCACACCCGGCATCGGCACGCCCAGCAGACGTGCGACGATGCGGTTGCGCACGTCATCGAGGTCGGCCACCCGGCCCGCGAGGTACTCCCCGGCGCCCGCCAGCAGGTCGCGGTAGGCGGCGAAGGCGTCGTAGACCGCGCGCTCGGCCGTACTGCCGACGGCGATCCGCCGGTCCACGTCCGCGATCAGCTCCGGGTCCTGGGCCATCATGGCCTGTGCCTCGAGCACCGCCTGGGCCTCGCCGCCGGCGAGGTTGCCGCGCGCGATCAGATCGGCGGCCACGGCGTCGACGGCCTTGCGGGCGCGCCCCTGCTCACGCTCCGCCTCCTCGGCCGGGATCCGCTTGGCGGGGGGTTCGAGCACCGCCGTCCCCATGTGCCGAACCTCGCCGATCGCCACACCGTGGCTCACGCCGACGCCTCGCAGCGTTGTCTCCATCTCACCCGTCTCCGGTAGTGCGGCGGGCCCGCCGCCGCTGTGGTTGATCCGATGGCCGTCACACGGGGACGGCGCTGACGTCAGTTCCAGGCGAAGAGGGACTCGCCGACCGTCACATCACCGCTGTCCCGGAGACCGGAGAGCGCCTCGGCCGTGGCGTCCAGCGCGACGACCGGGCACACCGGGGACTTGCCGGCCGCCTCCACGGCAGCCGGGTCCCAGCGCACCACGTCCTGCCCGCGGGAGACGGTGTCGCCCTTGTTCACGAGGAGCTCGAAGCCCTCCCCGTTGAGCTGGACGGTGTCGATGCCGAGATGCGTGAGGACGCCGTGCCCACTGTCGTCGACCACGACGAACGCGTGCGGGTGGAGAGAGACGATGACTCCGTCGACCGGCGCGACGGCCGTGGACGGCTCGCGCACGGGGTCGATGGCGGTTCCCGGGCCGACCATGGCCCCGGAGAAGACCGGGTCCGGCACGGCGGCCAGTCCGATGGCGCGTCCTGCCAGCGGCGACGTCACGGTGGTCATGGGAAGCCTCCCAGGGGATGGAGCTGAAGTGGCCGTTCAGAGGGAAGCTACCAGGTGGTGGTCTAGACCACCAACCGCCTGGATTTGCACGTGGTTCGAAGGCGCGTGTACAGTCGAACTCCTGCTTGAGGCCGAGCGATGCGACCCGCTCTCTCGGATCGGCAGTAACCAACTCGTCAGATCCTATCTTGGGCTGTCTTCCGCATGCCTGCGGAACGGTGGTCAGAGGGCCGGAAAAACACTGGTAGAGTTGGGAACACGAAGGGAAGCGCCCGGAGGAAAGCCCGAGAGGGTGAGTACAAAGGAAGCGGCCGTTCCTTGAGAACTCAACAGCGTGCCAAAAGTCAACGCCAG
>NZ_JBEXOP010000049.1:0-50341 GCF_040611575.1 Streptomyces sp. NPDC006610 | reverse complement strand
CAGCGGTTGGCGCGTCAACACGGGTACCTCTTGCAACAGACCGATTCCGCGCCGTTCCGAGGACGGACACCCCCGGCCCGGCCCCGACGAGGCACTCGGCGACAGCGCCACCGCAACCGAGAACCCACCCCGACAGGCCGCCGCAGGCAGGAACCCGCAACCGGGAACCCACCCCGACAGACCACCGCAGCCAGGAACCGCAACCGAGAACCCACCGCAGCCAGGAACCGCAACCCACCCACCACCCACAACCCCCCACCCACCCGAGAGGCTGGACCAAGACGTGCAAGAAGACCTCACCGCACGGGCCCAGGCATGGCTGGCCGAGGACCCCGACCCGGAGACCCGCGAGGAACTGACCCGTCTCATCGAGACGGACGACGAACCGGAGCTGGCGTCCCGCTTCAGCGGCACCCTCCAGTTCGGCACGGCCGGCCTGCGCGGCGAACTGGGCGCGGGCCCGATGCGCATGAACCGCGCCGTGGTGATCCGCGCGGCGGCGGGCCTGGCGTCGTACCTGAAGAAGCACGGCGCCGCCGACGGCCTGGTCGTGATCGGCTACGACGCCCGCCACAAGTCGGCGCAGTTCGCGAGGGACACGGCGTCGGTGATGACGGGCGCGGGCCTGCGGGCGGCGGTCCTGCCCCGCCCGCTCCCGACCCCGGTGCTGGCGTTCGCGATAAGGCACCTGGGCGCGGTTGCGGGCGTGGAGGTGACGGCGAGTCACAACCCGCCGAGGGACAACGGCTACAAGGTCTACCTGGGCGACGGCTCCCAGATCGTCCCCCCGGCGGACACGGAGATCGCGGCAGAGATCGAAGGAACGACAACCCTCACCACGGTCCCCCGCCCCGAGACGGGCTGGGAGACCCTGGACGACACGGTCCTCCAGGCCTACCTGGAGCGCACGGACGCGGTCCTGTCCCCCGGCTCCCCCCGCACCGCGCGCACGGTCTACACGGCGATGCACGGCGTCGGCAGGGACGTCCTCCTCGCGGCGTTCGCCCGCGCCGGCTTCCCGCCCCCCGACCTGGTGGCCGAGCAGGCGGACCCGGACCCGGACTTCCCGACGGTGGCGTTCCCCAACCCGGAGGAGCCGGGCGCGATGGACCTGGCGTTCGCCAGGGCGCGGGAGACGGACCCGGACCTGGTCATCGCCAACGACCCGGACGCGGACCGCTGCGCGGTCGCGGTGAGGGACGGCGGCGACTGGCGCATGCTGCGCGGCGACGAGGTGGGCGCGCTGCTGGCCGCCCACCTGGTGGCGCGGGGCGTGACGGGCACGTTCGCGGAGTCGATCGTCTCCTCCTCCCTCCTCGGCCGTATCGCGGAGAAGGCGCACCTCCGCCACGAGGAGACCCTGACCGGCTTCAAGTGGATCGCGAGGGTGGAGAACCTCCGCTACGGCTACGAGGAGGCCCTCGGCTACTGCGTGGACCCGGAGGGCGTCCGCGACAAGGACGGCATCACGGCGGCGCTCCTGATCACGGAACTGGCGTCGGTCCTCAAGTCGCAGAACCGCACGCTCCTGGACCTGCTGGACGACCTGGCGCTGGAGCACGGCCTGCACGCGACGGACCAGCTGTCGGTCCGGGTGGAGGACCTGTCGGTCATCGCCACGGCGATGCGCACCCTCCGCGAGCACCCGCCGACCCGGCTGGCGGGCCTGCCCGTCACCCTCGCCGAGGACCTGACGCGGGGGGCGGGGACACTGCCGCCCACGGACGGCCTGCGCTACACGCTGGACGGCGCGAGGGTGATCGTCCGCCCGAGCGGCACGGAGCCGAAGCTGAAGTGCTACCTGGAGGCAGTGGTCCCGGTCCCGTCGAGGGAGGCGCTCCCGGAGGCCCGGAAGAGGGCGACCCAGCTCCTGACGGCACTCAAGCAGGACCTGTCGGCGGCAGCGGGCCTCTGACGCCACCCGCGTCCCGCCCCGCAACAGCGGCCCTCACACCCGCACCCCGGCCCGAAGCAGCCGGCCACCCTCGCCCCATCCCCCTGGCGCCGGCCCCCACCCGGCGCCAGGCCCCTGCAGCACCCGAGGGCGCGGGGACCCGCGCACGGCGGAGCGACGCCGGGGCTCGGCACCCCCGGCGAGCCATCACGCCCTCCAGGGGCGCGAGGAACCGCGCACGGCCGAGCACCACCGGAACTCGACGACCCCGGCGCCCCAGCCGCCACCGGTCACCCCATCAACAGCACAACCGCCAGCATCACAGCCCCCACCCCCGCCGGCACCAGCACCTCATAGGCCCACCGCACCCTGACCTCGCCCTGCGCGGTCGCCGCCTTCTCCCGCGCCTCCAGCGTCTGACGAAGGTCATGGATGATCTGGTCGCTCTCCGACCGGACGGGCCCATCGGCCTCCGGCCCGACCGCTCCGACGCCCCCGCCGAACACGTCGAAGCCGCCCCGCCGCCGCCCCGCGTCGCCGGCCAGGCGCCGCTCCTCCCGCCGAGCCGCCCGCTTGCGCGCCCGCAGCGACACCGGAATGGCCCACAGCTGGTACTTCACGCCCGCCTTGTCGACGACCTCGTTGGAGTAACCGGACCGCACCGAGACCACCTCGCCCCACGGCAGCAGGATCACCCGGAAGGGATTGCGCACCTTCAGCCGGTCCTCCCCGGCGAACACCGCGGGCCGCAGGGTGAAGGCGACCACCAGCGGCACCCCGAGCAGCAGCACCGCGACCGACAGCAGCGGCGTCCGCCCCTCCCCCCGCACGATCGCGTCGACGCCCAGCCAGCCGCCGAGGCCGAGCAGCAGGGCGCCGCCGACGAGACCCATGGGCGACCGGTAGATCCGGTCCCGGGTCGTGGGGGCCGGGGGCCGCTGCGCTGGGGAATTGTGGTCGGGGCTCGTCATGCCCCCGATTCTGCCCGACGCCCCCGCCCGCGGAGCGGAGCGCCCCCGGTCCGAGGGCTGTACAGCCGCTACGCGCGTAGATATGCTCGTCTGGTGACCATGCCCACTCATACACCCTCCGCGCACCCCCTCGCGGACGTGGCGGCCAACGAGAGCACGCTGCGCCGCTTCCTCCACGGGCTGCCCGGCGTCGACGCGGTCGGCCTGGAGGCGCGCGCCGCCTCGCTCGGCACCCGTTCCATCAAGACCACCGCGAAGGCGTACGCCATCGACCTCGCCATCTCGATGGTCGACCTGACGACGCTGGAAGGCGCGGACACCCCGGGCAAGGTCCGGGCGCTCGGCGCCAAGGCGGTCCGCCCCGACCCGACGGACCGTACGACGCCCGCGACGGCGGCCGTCTGCGTCTACCCCGACATGGTGCCGTACGCGAAGGAGGCCGTCGCCGGCTCCGACGTCAAGGTCGCCTCCGTCGCCACCGCCTTCCCGGCCGGCCGCGCCCCGCTCGCCGTGAAGCTGGCGGACGTCCGCGAGGCCGTCGCCGCCGGCGCCGACGAGATCGACATGGTCATCGACCGCGGCGCCTTCCTCGCGGGCCGGTACCTGAAGGTGTACGACGAGATCGCCGCCGTGAAGGAGGCCTGCGGCGACTTCGCCCGCTTGAAGGTCATCTTCGAGACGGGCGAGCTGTCGACGTACGACAACATCCGCCGGGCGAGCTGGCTCGGCATGCTCGCCGGGGCGGACTTCATCAAGACGTCCACCGGCAAGGTCGCCGTCAACGCGACCCCGGCGAACACCCTGCTCATGCTGGAGGCGGTGCGCGACTTCCGCGCCCAGACCGGCGTCCAGGTCGGTGTGAAGCCGGCCGGCGGCATCCGGACCACCAAGGACGCGATCAAGTTCCTGGTCCTGGTCAACGAGACGGCGGGCGAGGACTGGCTGGACAACCACTGGTTCCGGTTCGGCGCGTCCAGCCTGCTCAACGACCTGCTGATGCAGCGCCAGAAGCTGGCCACCGGCCGCTACTCCGGCCCCGACTACGTGACGGTGGACTGATCACCATGGCATCCGCATTCGAGTACGCACCCGCCCCGGAGTCCCGCGCGGTCGTCGACATCGCGCCCTCGTACGGGCTGTTCATCGACGGCGAGTTCGTCGAGGCCGCCGACGGCAAGGTCTTCAAGACGGTCTCCCCGGCCACCGAGGAGGTGCTCTCCGAGGTCGCCCAGGCGGGCGCCGAGGACGTGGACCGCGCGGTGAAGGCCGCCCGCAAGGCGTTCGAGAAGTGGTCGGCGCTGCCCGGCTCCGAGCGCGCCAAGTACCTCTTCCGCATCGCCCGGATCATCCAGGAGCGCAGCCGCGAGCTGGCCGTCCTGGAGACCCTGGACAACGGCAAGCCGATCCGGGAGACCCGCGACACCGACCTGCCGCTGGTCGCCGCGCACTTCTTCTACTACGCGGGCTGGGCGGACAAGCTGGAGCACGCAGGGTTCGGCCGGGGGACGACGCATGGGCACAGCGGCGCGGCCCCGCGCCCCCTCGGCGTCGCCGGCCAGGTCATCCCCTGGAACTTCCCGCTGCTGATGCTGGCCTGGAAGATCGCCCCGGCCCTGGCGACCGGCAACACGGTCGTCCTCAAGCCCGCCGAGACGACCCCGCTGTCCGCCCTGTTCTTCGCGGACGTCTGCCGCCAGGCGGGCCTGCCCCGGGGCGTCGTCAACATCCTTCCCGGCTACGGCGACGCGGGCGCCGCGCTGGTCGCCCACCCGGACGTGAACAAGGTCGCCTTCACCGGCTCCACCGCGGTTGGCAAGGAGATCGCGCGGACGGTCGCGGGCACCCGCAAGAAGCTCACCCTGGAGCTGGGCGGCAAGGGCGCCAACATCGTCTTCGACGACGCCCCCATCGACCAGGCCGTCGAGGGCATCGTCAACGGCATCTTCTTCAACCAGGGCCAGGTCTGCTGCGCGGGCTCCCGCCTCCTGGTCCAGGAGTCGGTCCAGGACGAACTGCTGCACTCCCTCAAGCGCCGGCTGTCCACCCTGCGCCTGGGCGACCCGCTGGACAAGAACACGGACATCGGCGCGATCAACTCCGCCGAGCAGCTCTCGCGGATCACGTCACTGGTGGAGCGCGGCGAGGCGGAGGGCGCCGAGCGCTGGTCGCCCGCCTGCGAACTGCCGGAGAACGGCTACTGGTTCGCCCCGACGCTGTTCACGGGCGTCACCCAGGCGCACACGATCGCCCGTGACGAGATCTTCGGCCCGGTCCTGTCGGTCCTCACCTTCCGCACGCCGGACGAGGCCGTGGCCAAGGCCAACAACACCCCGTACGGCCTGTCGGCGGGCATCTGGACGGAGAAGGGCTCGCGCATCCTCGCGGTCGCGAACAAGCTCCGCGCCGGCGTCGTCTGGTCCAACACGTTCAACAAGTTCGACCCGACCTCGCCGTTCGGCGGCTACAAGGAGTCGGGCTTCGGCCGCGAGGGCGGCCGCCACGGCCTGGAGGCGTACCTCGATGTCTGACCGTTTGAGCGTCTTCAAGACCTACAAGCTGTACGTCGGCGGGAAGTTCCCGCGTTCCGAGAGCGGCCGGGTGTACGAGGTGACCGACGCAAAGGGCAAGTGGCTGGCGAACGCGCCCCTCTCCTCCCGCAAGGACGCCCGTGACGCGGTGGTCGCCGCCCGCAAGGCGTTCGGCGGCTGGTCCGGGGCGACGGCGTACAACCGCGGCCAGGTCCTCTACCGCGTCGCGGAGATGCTGGAGGGCCGCCGGGGGCAGTTCGTGCACGAGGTCGCCGACGCGGAGGGCCTGTCGAAGTCGAAGGCCGCCGAGCAGGTGGAGGCGGCCGTCGACCGCTGGGTCTGGTACGCGGGCTGGACCGACAAGATCGCCCAGGTGGTCGGCGGCGGCAACCCGGTCGCGGGTCCGTTCTTCAACCTCTCCTCGCCGGAGCCGACGGGCGTGGTCGCCGTCCTGGCCCCGCAGGAGTCGTCGTTCCTCGGCCTGGTCTCGGTGCTGGCCCCGGTGATCGCGACCGGCAACACGGCGGTCGTGGTGGCGAGCGAGCGGGCCCCGCTCCCGGCGCTGTCCCTCGGCGAGGTTCTCGCCACCTCCGACGTCCCCGGCGGGGTCGTCAACGTCCTGTCCGGGCGTACGGCGGAGATCGCGGCGCCGCTCGCCGCCCACCAGGACGTCAACGCCATCGACCTCGCGGGCGCCGACGAGACGCTGGCGAAGGAACTGGAGATCGCCGCGGCGGACAACCTCAAGCGCGTTCTGCGTCCACAGCCTGTGGACGACTGGGCGGCGACCCCGGGCACCGACCGCATGACGGCGTTCCTGGAGACCAAGACCGTCTGGCACCCGACGGGCTCCCTGGGCGCGTCCGGCTCCGCCTACTGACGGCCGGGTCCACCGGGCGCCGCACCCCGCGGGCCGCGCTTCCCCTCCGTCCGGGGGAGCCGCGGCCCGCGCCGCCGTCACCCCCGGCCCGGCGTCAGCAGCCGCGCCGCCTCCCCCACCACGGGAATCGCCCCCACCGACGGAGCCTGCGCCACCGGCCGGGTCACGTCCTGGGACGACACCGGCCGGAAGTCGGCGACCTGGGTGCCGACGCCGTTGTCCAGCGGGTCCACGCCCGTGCCGGCCAGCGGGTTGGGCTTGAGGCCGACCACCGGGGCGACTGCGTGGCCGAGCGGGCCGGTCTGGGGCTCCGGCCCGCTCTGGGCGTCGAGGTCGCCCAGGGGCGCGGGCTGGGCGTCGGGCGAGGCCGCCGAGGCCGTCGTCGCGCCCGCCCCCAGGGCCACGCCGACGGTCGCGAGGACGACCAGGGCGCGCTGGACGATCGGCTTCTTGGAGAACGGGGTTCGGGCCATCTCTGCCACCTTCTGCTGTGCTTGTCGTACTGCGCCGGGTAACCGGTCAGACACGAAGGGTAATTGAGGTGTGACTCCCGCATCAAAGCCGACCCGCAGGGTCGTTCGAGGGCCGTTCCATGCCGCACACTGGTGTCCCGTGAGTTCCCAACCACCGATGACCGCCCGCGTCGTGCTGCTGTGCGGTCCGTCCGGCTCCGGCAAGTCCCTCCTGTCGGCCCGCTCCGGCCTCCCGGTCCTGCGGCTCGACGACTTCTACAAGGAGGGCGACGACCCGACGCTGCCCCTGGTGGAGGGGAGCCCGGACATCGACTGGGACCACCCCGGTTCGTGGGACGCGGACGAGGCCGTCGCCGCGATCGAACGACTGTGCCGAACGGGTCGTACTCCCGTTCCCGTCTACGACCTCTCCCGCAGCGCCCGCACCGGCGAGGACACCGTCGACATCGGCCGCACCCCGCTGTTCATCGCGGAGGGCATCTTCGCCGCCGAGATCGTCGCCCGCTGCCGGGAACTGGGCGTGCTGGCCGACGCGCTGTGCCTGAGCCGGGGGCCGGTGCGCACCTTCCGCCGCCGCTTCGTGCGGGACCTGCGCGAGGGCCGCAAGTCGGTGCCGTTCCTGCTGCGCCGCGGCTGGCGCCTGATGCGGGCCGAGCGCTCGATCGTCGCCCACCAGACCGCGCTGGGCGCGTACGCCTGCGACCGGGACGAGGCGATGGGCCGGCTGGCCGCCGCCGCGGCGGGCCGCCGCGCGAGCGCGCGCACGCCCGTCCGGTCGCCGGTCCAGTCGTAGCCGGGCAGGCGCGCACGCGACCCGCCCAGGTTCGATCCGGGTGGGTGGTCCGCGCACGTGGGTTCCGCACACATGGTCCGCACACGAAAGCGGGACCGGAAGGACCCCCCGGCCCTCCAGCCCCGCTTCGCGGTGCTCCCCCCGTTTTCCCCCGTTACCCCCGTGTTCCCCCGTTGGGTATCGGGTCCCCCGTATCCCCCGTGGTCCCGTCCCCCGTGCTTCCCCCGTGATCCCCCCGGGACCCCTTGCGTCAGGCACCCCCGAAGAGGTTCCTGTCATGCAGACCCCCGGCCCCGGCCCGTGATACACCCCGGGCCGAAGAAATTTCCGGGAGTCCGCCCCCCACCGACCTTCAGGCGACCAGTTCGCCGAAGGCGTGCTGCTCGTCACGGCCGAAGCTGAGGACCTCGTCCTCGCGCAGCCGGCGGAGCGACCGCCAGATGCTGGACTTCACCGTGCCGACACTGATGTCGAGGATGTCCGCGATCTCCGGGTCGGTGCGGCCCTCGTAGTAGCGCAGGACCAGCATCGTGCGCTGGAGTTCGGGCAGCCGGGCCAGCGCCTGCCACAGGACCGCGCGCAGCTCGGTGCCGCGCATCGCGTCCGTGTCGCCGGCCGTCTCCGGCAGCTCCTCGGTCGGGTACTCGTTGAGCTTGCGCCGCCGCCAGGCGCTGATGTGCAGGTTCGTCATGGTGCGGCGGAGGTATCCGCCGACCGCGGCCTTGTCGCTGATCCGGTCCCAGGCCCGGTACGTCGAGAACAGCGCGCTCTGCAGCAGGTCCTCGGCCTCGAAGCGGTCGCCGGTGAGGTGGTAGGCGGTGGCGTACAGGGAGGCGCGGCGCTCCCGGACGTAGGCGGTGAACTCCGCCTCCGTCAGGGAGCGCCGCTCCCCCTGGTCCTCCCCGTACGCGGCTCCCCCGTGAGCCTCCCCCGCCAGACCGTCAACCACCGTCATGTAGACGGTGTGCTGACGCCCGGTGCCGCGAGCGCACCCCCGCCCGCTCACTGCACCGGACTTCTCCGATCCCCGCTGCGTGTGCACGTCGTGCAGACGCGTGACCACTGCGCTGGTGCTGTTGCCGTGCAGCGTGTTCATCTCGCGCCCCCCGTCGTGGACTTGCCGGTGTCCGGCCTGCTTGTCGTTCCTTGCCCGGGCCCTGCTTCCCGGCCCGTGCACAGAACTCTGCCGCCGCCACTTCATGGCCGTGTCCGCCGACTGTCACAGACCTGTCACAGCGGCCGGGCGCCGGGAAGAGCCGCCGGTTCGTCACGGAGGAGAGCGGTACGGCTACGCAGTCGCCCGAGTGTCGAAACGCGACCCCGCCATGGGCCAGAATGAGCCCGTGCCTTCCCTGTTGCTGATCGAGGACGACGACGCCATCCGCACGGCCCTGGAGCTCTCACTGACGCGCCAGGGACACCGCGTGGCGACCGCTGCCAGCGGAGAGGACGGTCTGCAGTTGCTGCGCGAGCAGCGGCCGGATCTGATCGTGCTGGATGTGATGCTGCCCGGCATCGACGGTTTCGAGGTGTGCCGCCGCATCCGGCGCACCGACCAGCTGCCGATCATCCTGCTGACCGCGCGCAGCGACGACATCGACGTCGTGGTCGGCCTGGAGTCCGGGGCGGACGACTACGTCGTCAAACCGGTGCAGGGCCGGGTGCTGGACGCCCGGATCCGGGCCGTGCTGCGGCGCGGCGAGCGGGAGGCGAACGACGCCGCGACCTTCGGCGGCCTGGTCATCGACCGGGCCGCGATGACGGTGACGAAGAACGGCGAGGACCTCCAGCTGACCCCGACCGAGCTGCGGCTGCTGCTGGAGCTGAGCCGGCGGCCCGGTCAGGCGCTGTCCCGGCAGCAGTTGCTGCGGCTGGTGTGGGAGCACGACTACCTCGGCGACTCGCGGCTGGTGGACGCCTGCGTACAGCGGCTGCGCGCCAAGGTCGAGGACGTTCCGTCGTCCCCGACACTGATCCGCACCGTGCGGGGCGTGGGCTACCGGCTGGATCCGCCTCAGTGACGAACGGGCAAGGGGGACTCCGCGGCTGGGCCGCGGCGCGCAAGGGGTTCTGGTCACGGCTGCGCTTCACCAGCCTGCGGCTGCGTCTGGTCGTCGTGTTCGGCCTGGTGGCGCTGACCGCCGCGGTCTCCGCGTCGGGGATCGCGTACTGGCTCAACCGCGAGGCCGTGCTGACACGCACCCAGGACGCGGTGCTGCGCGACTTCGAGCAGGAGATGCAGAACCGCGCCGGCACGCTGCCCGAGCATCCGGGGCAGGACGAACTCCAGCGCACGGCGAGCCAGATGGCCGACAGCGGCGGGCGCTTCAGCGTGCTGCTCGTGGCCAGGGACGCCGACGGCAGGACGGTGTACGGCAGTTCGGGCGGGCTCGGCGGCTTCGCGCTGACGGACGTGCCCGAGTCGCTGCGCAGGGCGGTGAACAGGGAGCAGTCGCTCACCAAGGGCAACTCCTCGCCGTACCACCTGTACTGGCAGCGCAAGGTCGACGACGGGACCCCCTATCTGGTGGCGGGGACGCGGGTGATCGGAGGCGGGCCGACCGGTTACATGCTCAAGTCGCTGGAGCCGGAGGCCAAGGACCTCAACTCGCTGGCCTGGTCGCTGGGGATCGCCACCGCGCTCGCGCTGATCGGCTCGGCGCTGCTCGCGCAGGCCGCCGCGACGACCGTGCTCAAGCCCGTGCACCGGCTGGGGATAGCGGCGCGGCGGCTCGGGGAGGGACGGCTGGACACCCGGCTGAGGGTGTCGGGCACCGACGAACTGGCCGATCTGTCACGGACGTTCAACCGTGCCGCGGAGGCGCTGGAGAAGCGGGTGGCGGACATGGCCGCGCGCGAGGACGCCTCGCGCCGGTTCGTCGCGGACATGAGCCACGAACTGCGCACGCCGCTCACCGCCATCACCGCCGTCACCGAGGTGCTGGAGGAGGAACTGGACTCCGAGGCGGGCGGCATCGACCCGATGATCGAGCCCGCGGTACGGCTGGTGGTGAGCGAGACCCGGCGGCTGAACGACCTGGTCGAGAACCTGATGGAGGTCACCCGCTTCGACGCGGGCACCGCCCGGCTGGTGCTGGACGA
Source organism: Streptomyces sp. NPDC006610 (assembly GCF_040611575.1). Classification (NCBI taxonomy): domain Bacteria; kingdom Bacillati; phylum Actinomycetota; class Actinomycetes; order Kitasatosporales; family Streptomycetaceae; genus Streptomyces; species Streptomyces sp. NPDC006610. Next base: position 39,700 of record NZ_JBEXOP010000049.1, on the reverse strand, counting down.
CGTCGACGTGGTCGACCAGATCACCGCCTGCATCGACGCGCGCGCCTGGCTGGACGCCGTGGACCTCGACGCCGAGCGCGGCATCCACGCCCGGCTGGACCCGCGCCGGCTCGACGTGATCATGGCCAACCTGATCGGCAACGCGCTCAAGCACGGCGGTTCCCCGGTGCGGGTGTCGGTGCGGGAGGAGGGGCAGGAGGTCGTCATCGCGGTGCGCGACCACGGTCCGGGCATCCCGGAGGACGTCCTGCCGCACGTGTTCGACCGGTTCTACAAGGCGAGCGCCTCCCGGCCGCGCTCCGAGGGCAGCGGGCTCGGCCTGTCCATCGCCCTGGAGAACGCGCACATCCACGGCGGCGCCATCACGGCCGCCAATTCCCCCGAGGGCGGGGCGGTGTTCACGCTGCGGCTGCCGCAGGACGGCTCGGACCTCGCGCGGGCGGACTCCGACGGCGCCGCGGACGAGGGGGAGAACGGCGAGCGGGGGGACGCCCGATGAACGTACGCCGTCTGCTCGCGCTGCCGCTGCTGGCCGGGGTGCTGGCCGGCTGCGGGATCCGGCCGACCGAGGTGCCGACGGACTTCGGGCCGGCGCCCTCGCGGGTGCACTGCTCCCTCACCGGGGCGGACGTCGCCACCCAGTCGTCGCGCGGGATGCCGGTGCAGGTGTTCCTGCTGTGCGGCGCGTCGCTGGTGACCGTCGACCGGGTGCTGCGCGTGCCCGAGGGCGAGGAGGACTCCGAGCGGCGGGTGCTGGTGGCGCAGGGGCTGCTGGACGAGCTGGCGAGGACGCCCTCGGCCGCCGAGAAGCAGGCCGGGTACTCCACAGTGGTGCCCGGCGGCACGACGGTGACCGGGCCGCGCCCCCGGGACCCCGAGGACACCCTGCGGCTGAGCACCGCGCCGGGCGACCTCACCCCGTACGCCCTCGCGCAGGTCGTCTGCACCTTCTCCGACTCGGCCGCGGCCGAGGGCGACGGCTCGGTCATCCTGGGCGGTCCGGGCGACGCCCGGCCGAACCGCTACGAGTGCACGGACGCCGTCCGCTCCCGGCCGGGCAGCGCGGCGCCGCCGTCGTCGGAGGCCCGGGCCGGCTGAGGGGCCGCCGGGGCGGGCGTGACGGTCTGCCGGGGCGGGTGTGGCGCAGGACTCAGGAAGGCAGCGGGCCCGGTCCGGAACCGATCGTGCCGGGCGCCGCGTCTTGGGGGGCGTGCAGCGTGAAGGCTCCGTGGGCGGCAACACCGCGATCCGCATACGGGCGACGGGGGGTGTCCTCCTCGTCGCGCACCTCGCGTTCGTCGCCTGGCTCACGCTGCGTCCGCTGGATGTGCCGTGGGTCGTGCCCGCCAACCTCCGGCCCTTCGCCGGCATCCGAGCGGATCTGGCGCTGGGCTGGCCCGAGGCGGCCCGGCGCATCGGCGCGGGGCTCGCGCTGCTGGCGCCGCTCGGTGTGCTGCTCCCGCTGGCGGGCGGCAAGGTGGCCGTCTCGCCGCTCGGGTCGCTGGCCCGCACGGTCGCCGCGGGAGCGCTGCTCTCGTTGGGCATCGAACTGCTCCAGACGGATGTGCCCGGGCAGGTCCTGGACGTCGACTCGCTGCTGCTGAACACGGCGGGCGTGGCGCTCGCCCATCTCGCGCTGGTGCCGGCCGCGCGACGCCGGCTGCGTCGCCGGGCGGAGGCGCGACGGCCCGCGGAGCCCGAGCGGCAGGACACGGCTCAGGGTCGCACCCCGACGATTCCCAGGGTCGGGATCGCCCCTTGGAGTGATGCTTTGCCCCCTTCGTCTCCGTAACGTGGACGGTGACGAGGCAGCCACCCGGGCGCCTCGGACGGACGCCGTACAGGCACGAAGGAGCCGCACATGTCCCGCCTTGCCCGCCCCACGAACGGCCGGATGATCGGCGGAGTGTGCGCAGCGCTGGCAGGGCGCTTCGGCACCTCCGCGACCACGATGCGGGTGATCTTCCTGCTCTCCTGCCTGCTGCCGGGTCCGCAGGTACTGCTGTACATAGCCCTGTGGATCCTGCTGCCCTCGGAGGGGAAGACGCGCACGGCCTGGTGACCGTCGCACGGGGGATGCGCGGACCGTCGCCGCGGCGGATGCGCGCATCGTCCCGCGAGGCACGCGCGGGCCGTCGTGCCGCGCACGCGCCGATGGGGCGCACCCCTCGTGCCGGCGAGGGGTGCGCCCCATCGGTGTGAGGTGCGGGGTGCGGGCGTCAGAGGGTCATGCCGTTCACCGGCAGGCCCTGCGTGGGCAGACCCTGCACCGGCAGCCCGTTCGTGGGCAGGCCGCCGAGGAGACCGCCGGGCGCGCCGGCGGCCCCGCCGGCGAGCAGCCGCTCGGCGGCCGGCTCGGCGGCGTTCAGCCCGGTGGTGACCGCTCCCTCACCCTTGGCCAGCGCCCGGTCGGCGCCCTGCACCGGCTGGCTCAGGTTCTCGGTCGGCAGCTGGGACACGGCGCCGAGGGCCGGGCCGACGGGGACCGCGGGCAGGGCGGGAGTGGCGTGGGCGGCACCGGCACCGGCGGCGGCGAAGGCGGCGCCGAGAGCGGCGACGCCGAGGGTCTTGGCAGCAGACTGCTTCATGATGAATTGCGTCCTTGACTGACTCGAACGGTATGACGGGGAAAGCGGGACAGCGGGGATGGCGGGGACAATTCCATGAACGTAAACACGCGGACGCCCCTGCCGCAAACACCGAAATGCGGACGCCCTGTGAACACGCACCCCGCTCCCCGTTCCCGGTCAACCGGCGGTCACCGCTACGAGGACACAGAACCCCTGGTGGAGGCGGTCTGCTGGAACAGCCATTCGGATTTCAGCTCGGCATAACCGGGCTTGATGACATCGTTGATCATGGCCAGTCGTTCATCGAAAGGAATGAATGCTGACTTCATAGCATTGACGGAGAACCATTGCATGTCGTCGAGCGTGTAACCGAATGCCTCGACAAGGTGCTCGAATTCCCGGCTCATGCTGGTGCCGGACATCAGCCGGTTGTCGGTGTTGACCGTGGCCCGGAAGTGCAGCCGGCGCAGCAGCCCGATCGGGTGCTCGGCGTAGGAGCCGGCGGCGCCCGTCTGGAGGTTGGAGCTGGGGCACAGCTCCAGCGGGATGCGCTTGTCGCGGACGTAGCTCGCGAGCCGGCCGAGCCGCACGGTGCCGTCCTCGGCGACCTCGATGTCGTCGATGATGCGCACCCCGTGCCCGAGCCGGTCGGCGCCGCACCACTGGAGGGCCTGCCAGATGGACGGCAGCCCGAAGGCCTCGCCGGCGTGGATGGTGAAGTGGTTGTTCTCCCGCTTGAGGTACTCGAAGGCGTCGAGGTGCCGGGTGGGCGGGTAGCCGGCCTCGGCGCCCGCGATGTCGAAGCCGACGACACCGAGGTCCCGGTGGCGGTTGGCGAGTTCGGCGATCTCCAGGGCGCGGGCCGCGTGCCGCATGGCGGTCAGCAGCGCGCCGACGCGGATGCGGTGCCCGGCTTCACGGGCGTTGCGCTCGCCCTGCCGGAAGCCCTCGTTGACGGCTTCGACGACCTCCTCCAGGGTCAGCCCGCCCTCGAGGTGCTGCTCGGGGGCGTAGCGCACCTCGGCGTAGACGACGCCGTCCGCGGCGAGGTCCTCGGCGCACTCGGCGGCGACCCGGACGAGCGCCTCGCGGGTCTGCATGACGCCGACGGTGTGCGAGAAGGTTTCCAGGTACCGCTCCAGGGAGCCGGAGTCGGCGGCCTCGCGGAACCAGACGCCGAGCTTCTCCGGGTCGGTCTCGGGGAGGCGGGGGTAGCCCGCGGCGCGGGCGAGGTCGACGACCGTGGCGGGGCGCAGCCCGCCGTCGAGATGGTCGTGCAGCAGAACCTTGGGCGCCCGGCGGATCTGGTCCGGGCTCGGGGTGTTCCCCGTCCGCTCAGTCTGGCTCGTCATTTCCGCACTCTAACTCCTACGCGCGTAGATCGCCCGCTGTACGAAACGGCCGATACGTAACGGTGACCGTGCGGAAGGGTGGCGTACACCGGTGCTTCTGACACTGTTCTGTCATGGCACAGCAAGCGACGCCGGTCCGCACGGCCCGGCTGGGGAGGGCGCTCGGCCCGGAGCCGACGGCGGTCAGCGGGGTGGTGCTGCTGCTCCCGGCCGGCGACGAGGTCTCCGCCCGCAGGCCCTCCCCGCTGCTCGGGACGTCGCATGTACGGCAGTTGGGCCGCCGGTTGGTACGCGCGGCACGCGACGAGGGACTCGCGGCGCACCTCGTCCACTACCGCTACCGCGGCTGGAACGGCAGCGAGGCGCATCTGGCGCACGACGCCCGCTGGGCCGCCGACGAGGCGGTACGGCGCTACGGCGACGTGCCCGTGTGCCTCGCCGGCTACGACATGGGCGGCCGGGCGGCACTGCGCGCGGGCGGCCACGACGCCGTCAACTCCGTCCTGGCGCTCGCCCCTTGGCTGCCGGAGGACGACATGGCGGCGCCGCCCGAGCCGGTGAAGCAGCTCGCCGGGCGGCAGGTGCTGATCGTGCACGGCACCAACGACGAGCGCACGGACCCGGAGCTGTCGTTCCGGCTGGCGGCCCGCGCGAAGAAGGCGAACCGGAACGTGTGCCGGTTCGAAGTGCACTCGGACCGGCACGGGTTGCACCAGCACCGGGACGAAGTGCTGGCGCTGGCGGAGGACTTCGTGATGGGCGCGCTGTTCGGGCGGGCGTTCTCCCGGCCCGTGGAGGACGCGCTGGCCGCGCCGCCGCCGCTGGGGCTGCGGATGCCGCTCGCTTCCGGGTTCGGGAAGTCGCTGCGCCGGTAGCCCGTCCGCGGTGGGCCCATCCGGCGGCAGCCCGTCCGCGGTGGGCCCGCCCGGCGGCACCCCGTCCGCGGTGGCCCGTCCGCCTCACGTCGCCAGCAGGGCGCCCTTCCTGGACAGCAGGAACCGTTTGAAGGCGGCCACCGGCGGCGTGTCCGGGTGGCCCGCCAGCCAGGCCACGCCGATCTCCCGGGCCGCCCTGGGGGCCGTGACCGTCAGCTCCACCACCCCCGGCCGGGGTACCGCCGGCGGCGGCAGCAGGGCCACGCCCAGGCCCGCGGCCACCAGGCCCCGCAGGGTCTCCGCCTCCTCGCCCTCGAAGGCGACCCGCGGCTTGAATCCGGCCTCCTTGCACAGGTCGTCGGTGATGCGGCGCAGCCCGTAGCCGGGCTCCAGGGTCACGAAGGCCTCGTCGGCGGCCTCGGCCAGGCGCACCCGGCGGCGGCCGGCCAGCCGGTGGTCGGCCGGCACGACCAGGCGCAGCTTCTGCTCGTCGAGGCGGCGGGCGACGAGGTCGGGCGCGTCCGGGACGGGCGAGGTCAGACAGAGGTCGAGGTCGCCCGCGCGCAGCCGCTCCAGCATCGCCTCGCCGTAGTTCTGGACCAGGCTGAAGCGGACCCGCGGATGGTCGGCGCGGAAGGCGTGGATCAGACCGGGCACGGTCTCGGCGCCCATGGTGTGCAGGAACCCGAAGGCGACCTTGCCGGTGGCCGGGTCGGCGTCGGCGCGCACCTCCTCGGCGGCCCGTTCGATCTCGGCGAGGGCGCGTTCGACGGAGGCGAGGAACGTGCGCCCGGCGGTGGTGAGGGCGACGGTCCGGCCGCGGCGGGCGAACAGGTCGACGCCGAGGTCCTGTTCGAGGCGGACCATCGCACGGGACAGCGTCGACTGCGGGACGTTCATCTCCTGCGCGGCGCGGGTGACGTGCTCGGTGCGGGCGACGCCGGCGAAGTGGGCCAGACGCGGGGCGAGCAGCCGGACGATGTCTTCTGTGTCACTGGACGGTGACAGGCTCGCCCGTGACCTCTGCTGATGCACCATGGGAATGATTATGCCGATTCCGTGCATTGGACGGATCAGGCGTGACGTCCGTAGCTTCGAGGCATGTCTCCCGCCAGTACCGGGGCGTCCACCGTGGTGGGCGCCTTTTCCCTCCGTTCCCCTGCCGACGCCACCCGTCCCACGGCGGATCCCTGCCGTGCCACGGCCGCTCCCGCGGGTCCCGCGGCCGGCTCCCCCGCGTCCCGCGCCGATTCCCGGATGGCCCCGGGCGGCCCCGGTTACCGCCGGATGAGCCTCGCCCTCTTCCTCGCGGGCGTGGCCACCTTCGCCCTGCTGTACTCCACCCAGGCGCTGCTGCCGCTGATCTCCGCCGACCTGGCCGTGACGGCGGGCGCGGCGAGCTGGACGGTGGCGGCGGCGACCGGAGGGCTGGCGCTGTTCGTGCTCCCGATGAGCGCGCTCTCGGAACGGTTCGGCCGGCGCACGGTCATGACCTGGTCCCTGGCGGTCGCGGTGGCCGTGGCACTGGTGGTGCCGTTCGCGCCGTCGCTGACGGCGCTGGTGGCCCTGCGGGCGGTGCAGGGGGCGGCGCTGGCGGGGCTGCCCGCGTCGGCGACGGCGTACCTGGCGGAGGAGGTCCGGCCGAAGGTGCTGGTCACCGCGATCGGCCTGTTCGTCGCGGGCAACAGCGTGGGCGGGATGAGCGGCCGGGTCGTCACCGGCTGGGTGGCGCAGGAGTTCGGCTGGCGGGTCGCCCTCGGGGTGCTGGGCGTGATCGCCGTGGGCTGCGCGGTCGCGTTCCGGCTGCTGCTGCCGGCCCCCCGGCACTTCGTGCGCGGCTCGCTGCGGCCCCGGGTGGTGATCGGCACGGTCCGCGACCACCTGGCCAACCCGCTGCTGCGCCGGCTGTTCGCGATCGGCGCGCTGTTCATGACCGTCTTCGGCGGCGTGTACACGGTGATCGGCTACCGGCTGACGCAGGAGCCGTTCGGGCTGCCGCAGGGCGTGGCCGGCTCGGTCTTCCTGGTCTACCTGGTCGGCACGGTGTCCGCGTCGACGGCCGGGCGGCTGGTGGGCCGGCTGGGCCGCCGGGGCTCGCTGTACCTGGCCGGGGGCACGACGACGGTGGGGCTGCTGCTGTCGCTGGGCGACTCGTTGGCGTCGGTGCTGCTGGGGCTGGTGCTCATCACGGCGGGGTTCTTCGCGGGGCACGCGGTGGCCTCCTCGGCGGTCGGCGGAACGGCGTCGCACGGGCGCGCGCAGGCCTCCGCGCTCTACCAGTCGGCGTACTACGTCGGGTCCAGCGCGGGCAGCACGGTCGGCGCGATGGCGTTCCACGCGGGCGGCTGGGCCGGGACGGTGGGCGTCGGGCTGCTGGCGGTCGCCGGGGTCGTGGGCATCACGGTCCTGGGGTCGCGGGCGGCGCGACGGGCGGCGCGCCCGGCCTGACTCACCCGTGGGCATCATCACCGGCAGGTCAGTGACCTGCCGGTTCTCCCACTCCGGGGGCCATTGTCAGTGGGCTGCGGTAGCTTCCGAAGTGCTGACGCAACGGCGCATCACAGGAATGGCCACAGGGGTGGGTGGACGATGAGCAACACCGCGACCACGACGGAACTCGACGAGGCACTGGAGAAGTACCGGGTCGAGCTGACCGGGTACTGCTACCGCATGCTCGGTTCCGCCTTCGAGGCGGAGGACGCGGTCCAGGACACCCTGGTCCGCGCCTGGCGCAGCTACGACAAGTTCGAGGGCCGCTCCAGTCTGCGCTCGTGGCTGTACCGGATCGCGACGAACGTCTGCCTGGACCTGCTGAACGCGGGCAACAAGCGCGCCCGGCCGATGGATCTGACCGAGTCGACCCCGCTCGCGCAGGCGGCCCTGTCGCCGCGCCCGGACCACACCTGGCTGGAGCCGATGCCCGACACCCGCGTCCTGCCGTCCGTCGCCGACCCCGCGGAGGCGGCGGTCGCCAAGGAGTCGGTACGGCTCGCGTTCATGGCGGCGCTCCAGCAGCTGCCGCCCAAGCAGCGGGCGGTGCTGATCCTGCGGGAGGTGCTGGCGTGGAAGGCGAACGAGGTGGCCGAACTGCTCGGCACCTCGGTCGCCTCCGTCAACAGCGCCCTGCAGCGGGCCCGGGCGACGCTCGCGGAGCAGAAGGACAAGGGCGCCGACGCGGTGGTCTCGGGCTCGCTCGACGAGGAGCACCAGAAGCTGCTGGAGCGCTATGTCGCCGCCTTCGAGGGCTACGACATGACGGCGCTGACGGCGCTGCTGCACGAGGACGCCATCATGACGATGCCGCCGTTCGACCTGTGGCTGACCGGCCCGGCGGACATCACCGGCTTCATGACGACGATGGGCGCCTCCTGCGCCGGTTCCCGGCTGGTGCCCGTGCAGGTCAACGGCCTGCCCGGGTTCGCGCACTACAAGCCGGACCCGGAGTCGGACGGCTTCGTCCCGTGGGCGATCCAGGCGCTGGAGATCTCAGACGGCCGGATCACCGGGTTCCACAACTTCCTCGACACGCAGCGCTGGTTCCCGCTGTTCGGCCTGCCCCTCCGTCTCGAAGCTGAGGCCGACCAGGTCGAGTAGCGCGCGCAGCGCCGGGTCGGGGCCGCGCAGCCGGATCCGCCCGCCGGCCTGCCGTGCGGTCAGCTGGAGCCGCGCCAGCAGGTCCACGGCGGCCAGGCCCGGCGGCCCGAGCCCGCCGACGTCGCAGACCACGACCGGCGCCCCGGTGGCGCCGAGCAGGGACCGCACCTCGTCGCAGAGCCCCGTCACCTCGTCCCGGGTGACGGGGCCGGCGAGCACGATCTCGGCAGGGGTCATGGCGTCCACGGTGCGGTAGACCGTGCCGGACGGCGGAACTCATCGGCGTCGGGCGGCCCAGGAAGCCAGAGCGGTCACGAGGATCAGGGGGCCAGAGGGCTAGAGGATCAGAGGACCAGAGGACCAGAAGGCCAGAGGATCAGGGGGCCAGGGGGGGGCCGGGGGGGCCGGGGGGGCCGTCGAGGATCACATTGACCCGCGGCCCTCCCGGCCCGGAGGGTGGGTGCATGCCCCACCGATCTTGGCCGCCCGCACCGTCCGACGCCGCCCGAGCCGACGCGGAGACGCCGTGCAGGGGGTGCTGAGCGGGTACGCGGTGATCGCCGTCGTGATCGCCGTGGGCTACGCCATCGGGCGGCGCGGCCACCTCGGGGAGCAGGGCAGCGAGGTCCTGACCCGGCTGGCGTTCCATGTGGCGTCGCCGTGCCTGCTCTTCACGACGCTGGCGGGCGCCGACCTGTCGGTGGTCTTCTCGAGCCGGCTGCTGGTCACCGCGCTGAGCATGGCGGCGGTGGCGTCCGTCTTCGTCGCCGTGGGCGTCGTACGGCACTGGGGCGTGGGCCGCACCACGATCGGCGCCCTGTGCGCCGGTTACGTCAACTCCGGCAACCTCGGCATCCCGATAGCCGTGTACGTCCTGGGCGACGCCTCGCTCGTCGCCCCGGTGCTGCTGTTCCAGCTCGTCGGGATCACCCCGATCGCCCTCACCGTCCTCGACCTGACGTCGGACGGCCCGCGACGCCCGCTGTGGCAGCGGCTGCTGACCCCGCTGCGCAACCCGATAGCGGTGGGCTCGCTCACCGGCGTGGCGGCGTCCGCGACGGGCCTGGAGATGCCGGGCCCCCTGATGGACCCGCTGACCCTGATCGGCAACATGTCGGTCCCCGCGGTGCTGCTGGCCTTCGGCATCACCCTGCGCGGCAGCAGCCTCCCGCTGCGCGGCGCGGAACGGGCCCCGGTCCTGCTCGCCGTGGCCCTCAAGTCCTTCGCCCAGCCCCTGGTGGCCTGGGCCCTGGCATCGGCGGTCTTCGGCCTGCGCGGCGCGGCCCTGCTCGACGTGGTGGTGACGTCGGCCCTCCCGGCGGCGCAGAACCTGTTCACGTACGCGAGCAGCTACCGCGTCGGCGAGGTCCTGGCCCGCGAGGCGATCCTGCTGTCGACGGTGCTGGCGGTGCCGGTGCTGGTCGTGGTGGCGGCGGTGCTGGGGTGAGGTCGGCCGACGGGGAATTCGCCGGTGTCGATGACGAGGTCGAAGGGGGCCGGGAGGACGAGGGGTTCGCCGAACGCGACGGTGCTCAGGGGGCGGGACGTCGCGGGAGCAGGTGACACGGTTCGGTGCGTCGCCGGTTCCCGGCATGCCGAACGGGACCGACGGAGGTCCGCCGGTCCCGTTCACCCGTACGAGGAAACCGCAGGTCAGGCGATACGTTCCAGCACCACCGGGGACGGCGTCCACGCCGTCCCCTCGGGCGCCACGTCGTAGGAGCCCTCGACCGCCTCCAGGGCGTACGCGAACCGCTCGGGCGTGTCCGTGTGCAGGGTCAGCAGGGGCTGGCCCGCGCGGACCGTGTCGCCGGGCTTGGCGTGCAGTTCGACGCCCGCGGCGGCCTGCACCGGGTCCTCCTTGCGGGCGCGGCCGGCGCCGAGGCGCCAGGCGGCGATGCCGATGCCGTAGGCGTCCAGGCGGGTGAGGACGCCGGAGGCGCCGGCCGTGACGACGTGCTGCTCGCGCGACGTCGGCAGCGGGGCGTCCGGGTCGCCGCCCTGGGCCGCGATCATCCGGCGCCACACGTCCATCGCGGAGCCGTCGGCCAGGGCCTTCGCCGGGTCGGCGTCCTTGATCCCGGCCGCGTCGAGCATCTCGCGGGCGAGCGCGAGGGTCAGTTCCACGACGTCGGCGGGGCCGCCGCCCGCGAGGACCTCCACCGACTCGCGGACCTCCAGGGCGTTGCCCGCGGTGAGGCCGAGCGGGGTCGACATGTCGGTCAGGAGCGCGACCGTCCTGACGCCGTGGTCCGTGCCCAGGCCGACCATGGTGGAGGCCAGCTCACGGGCGTCCTCGATGGTCTTCATGAACGCGCCGGTGCCGACCTTCACGTCCAGGACCAGGGAGCCCGTACCCTCCGCGATCTTCTTGGACATGATGGAGGAGGCGATCAGGGGGATGGCCTCGACCGTGCCGGTGACGTCGCGCAGGGCGTAGAGCTTCTTGTCGGCGGGGGCGAGGCCGTCGCCCGCCGCGCAGATCACGGCGCCGACGCCGTCGAGGACGCTCAGCATCTCCTCGTTGGAGAGCAGGGCCCGCCACCCGGGGATGGACTCCAGCTTGTCCAGCGTGCCGCCGGTGTGGCCGAGGCCCCGGCCCGAGAGCTGGGGGACGGCCGCGCCGCAGGCGGCGACGAGGGGGGCGAGCGGCAGGGTGATCTTGTCGCCGACGCCTCCGGTGGAGTGCTTGTCGGCGGTCGGGCGGGACAGCGCCGAGAAGTCCATGCGCTCGCCCGAGGCGATCATCGCGGCCGTCCAGCGGGCGATCTCCCGCCGGTTCATGCCGTTGAGCAGGATCGCCATGGCGAGCGACGACATCTGCTCGTCGGCGACCTCGCCGCGGGTGTACGCGTCGATCACCCAGTCGATCTGCTCGTCGCCGAGTTCGCCGCGGTCCCGCTTGGTGCGGATGACGGAGATGGCGTCCATGGCCATGACTTTCCTTCCGACGTTCTGGAGAAAGTGCGCGGCCCCTCCGAGGCGGTTCGGAGGGGCCGCACGGGAGTTACCCGGCGAGATGGTCCGGGCCGAAGGCCTGGGGCAGCATCCGCGAGAGCGGCAGGATTCCCGCCGGGGTCTCCAGCAGCAGGTCCGGTCCGCCGAACTCGTACAGCAGCTGCCGGCACCGGCCGCACGGGACGAGGATCTCGCCGCGGCCGTCCACGCAGGTGAAGTGCGTCAGCCGGCCGCCCCCGGTGCGCTGCAGCTCGGAGACCAGCCCGCACTCGGCGCACAGCCCGAGGCCGTAGGAGGCGTTCTCGACGTTGCAGCCGGAGACGGTGCGGCCGTCGTCGACCAGGGCCGCGACCCCGACCGGGTATCCGGAGTACGGCGCGTAGGCGTGGGACATCGCCTCGCGCGCCAGCGCGCGCAGCGCCTCCCAGTCGACGCCGGCCGCCGCCGTCACTTGCCCTGCCCCTTCCGGTACGGCAGTCCGTCCGCCTTGGGCATCCGCAGCCGCTGCGCCGACAGGGCCAGCACGACCAGCGTGATGACGTACGGCGTGGCGGAGACGACCTGGTTGGGGACCTCGTTGGTGCCGGCGTACCAGGCGAAGACCAGGGCGCCGACGACCAGGGTGATCACCGCGTGGACGAACTTCTTGCGCACCGCCAGCCAGATGGCGCCGATGACCAGCAGGAGCGCGCCGAGCAGCAGCAGGGCGTGGACGTTCTCGGAGCCGCCGCGCAGGTTGAGGCTGTCGGTGTAGCCGAACAGGCCGGCGCCCAGGGCGAGGCCGCCCGGCATCCAGTTGCCGAAGATCATCGCCGCGAGGCCGATGAAGCCGCGGCCGCTGACCTGGCCCTCCAGATAGAACGGGTTGGCCACGATGGACAGGAAGACGCCGCCGAGGCCGGCCAGACCACCGGAGATGATCACGGCCAGGTACTTGTACTTGTAGACGTTGACGCCGAGCGACTCGGCCGCGACCGGGTTCTCGCCGCAGGAGCGCAGCCGCAGACCGAACGCGGTGCGCCACAGGATCCACCAGGAGGCGGGGACCAGCGCGACGGCGATCAGGGTCAGCCAGGACACGTTGGTGACCAGGCCGCCGAGCAGGCCGGCGATGTCCGAGACGAAGAACCAGCCCTTGGCGTTGAGGTCCCGCAGCCCGTCGGAGAGCCCGGGCACGGTGAAGTGGCCGAGGGACTCCACCGCCGGGGACTGCTTGGCGGAGCCGCCCTGGTGGCCCTCGAAGGCGAGGGGCGCGAGGTAGCGGGTGGCGCCGAGGGCGAGGATGTTGATCGCCACGCCGGAGACGATGTGGTTGACGTTGAAGGTGACGGTGACGAAGGCGTGCAGCAGGCCGCCGATCGCGCCGCCGAGGATGCCGACGAGGACGCCGGTCCACGGGCCCCACTGGAATCCGGCCCAGGCGCCGAACCAGGTGCCGAGGATCATCATGCCCTCGAGGCCGATGTTGACGACGCCCGCCCGCTCGGCCCACAGGCCGCCGAGGCCGGCGAGGCCGATGGGCACCGCGAGCTGGAGGGCCGTGGACATCTGGCTGACGTTGGTGATGCCGTCCGCGCCGGTGATGATGCGCACCAGCGAGGTCAGCGCCAGGGCGCCGGCGATCACCAGGAGCAGCACCGGCAGCGACATCCGGCGGCCGGTCGGGGCCGCGGGCTGCAGCGTGGGCTGGTTGACGTCGAGCGCCGAGGTCTGCGAGGCGGTCATCGGCCAGCCACCTCCTTCTTGGTGTTGTCGGTGGCGCCGAGGACGTTCCCGGCGGCCAGCTCGGCGCCCACCCGGCGCTGCTGGCGGCGCAGGCCCCACTCGCGGACGGCCTCGTAGGAGACGACCACGGACAGGACGATCAGGCCCTGCATGATGACCGCGATCTCCTTGTCGTAGTCGTGGAAGTCCAGCTCGGGCGAGGCCTTGTCGAGCCAGGCCCACAGCAGGGCGGCGAAGGCGATGCCGGTGGGGTTGTTCCGGCCGAGCAGGGCGATGCCGATGCCGAGGAAGCCGATGCCGGTGGGGAAGTTGAGGTTGTAGGTGTGGCTGGCGCCGAGCAGGATCGGCAGGCCCGCGAGTCCGGCGACGCCGCCGGAGATCAGCATGGCGGTGAGCACCATGCGCTTGGGGTCGACGCCGCTGGCGGTGGCGGCGGTCTCGGAGGCGCCGGAGGCGCGCAGGTCGAAGCCGAAGCGGGTGCGGTTGAGGACGACCCAGTAGCCGACGCCGAGCAGGGCGGCGAGGACGACCAGGCCGTAGATCTCGCCGGCCGCGCCCATGTCGATGCCGGGCACCCAGCCGGACTCGTGCATCTCGCCGGTGGTGTTGTTGTTGCCGACCTTGACGCCGAAGACGTCCGGCAGCCACAGGTAGGCGATCACCGAGGTGGCGATGGCGTTGAGCATGATCGTGGCGACGACCTCGCTGACGCCGCGGGTGATCTTCAGGACGCCCGCGACGCCGGACCAGAAGGCGCCGGTGAGGACGGCGGTCAGCAGCAGCAGGGGGATCTGCACGACCGCGGGCAGGTCCATGCGGGCGCCGACGATCGCGGCCATCATGGCGGCGAGCTGGTACTGGCCGTCGACGCCGATGTTGAACAGGTTCATCCGGAAGCCGATGGCCACCGCGAGCGCCGCGATGTAGTACATCGACGCCTGGTTGACGATGCGCACCTGGACGTCGGAGAAGCCGGCCTGCTCGAACATGATCGTGAACGGCTCGACCGGGTTCTTGCCCGAGGCGAGCAGCACGATCGCGCTGAGCAGGAAGGCCACGGCGAGCGCGATGACCGGCCCGGCCAGGGCGAGGAGTACGCGCTCCTTGTCGAACTTCTTCATCAGCGGGCCTCGTCTTCCGCGTCCGCGCCGCCGGACGGCGGTTCTTCGTGTTCGAGGTGGCCGGTGGCGGCGCCGGTCATGGCGGTGCCCAGCTCCTCGGGGGTGATGGACGCCGGGTCGGCGTCGGCGACCAGCCTGCCGTTGTAGATCACGCGCAGCGTGTCGGACAGGCCGATCAGCTCGTCCAGGTCGGCGGAGATCAGCAGCACGGCCAGGCCCTCGCGGCGGGCCTCCCGGATGTGGTCCCAGATGGCCGCCTGGGCGCCGACGTCCACACCGCGGGTGGGGTGGGCGGCGATCAGGAAGCGCGGCTTGTGGCTCATCTCCCGGCCGACGATCAGCTTCTGCTGGTTGCCGCCGGAGAGCGAGGCGGCGGTGACGTCGATCCCGGGGGTGCGGACGTCGTACGTCTCGACGATCCGGCGGGTGTCCTCCTGGGCGGCCTTCGGGTCCAGCCAGATGCCCTTGGCGTTGGGCTTCTCGGTGACATGGCCGAGGATGCGGTTCTCCCAGAGGGGGGCCTCCAGCAGCAGGCCGTGGCGGTGGCGGTCCTCGGGGATGTAGCCGATGCCCTGCTCACGGCGCTTGCGGGTGGCCCAGGCGGTGATCTCCTCGCCGGCCAGCCGGATGGTGCCGGAGTCGGCGTGGCGCAGGCCGATGAGGGCGTCGACCAGCTCGGTCTGGCCGTTGCCCTCGACGCCGGCGATGCCCAGGACCTCGCCCGCGTGGATGGTGAAGCTGATGTCGTCCAGCAGGGCCTTGCCGCCGGGGGCCGCCAGGCGCAGCTTGTCGACGGTGATGACGGGGCGGTCGGTGACCGTCGACTCCGCCGTCTCCGGCGTCGGCAGCTCGCTGCCCACCATCATCTCGGCCAGCCTGCGCGGCGTCGTCTCGGCGGGGACGGCCGTGCCGACGGTCGTGCCGCGCCGGATGACGGTGATGTCGTCGGCGACGGAGAGGACCTCGCCCAGCTTGTGGGAGATGAAGATGACCGACAGGCCCTCGGACTTCAGCTCGCGCAGGTTGTCGAAGAGCGCGTCGACCTCCTGCGGCACCAGGACGGCCGTCGGCTCGTCGAGGATCAGGATGCGGGCGCCGCGGTAGAGGACCTTGAGGATCTCCACGCGCTGGCGGGCGGCGACGCCGAGCTCCTCGACCAGCAGGTCGGGGCGGACGTCGAGGCCGTAGCGGTCGGAGATCTCCTCGATCCTCCGGCGGGCCTTGGCGCCGATGCCGTACAGCTTCTCGCTGCCGAGCACCACGTTCTCGAGCACCGTGAGGTTGTCGGCGAGCATGAAGTGCTGGTGGACCATGCCGATGCCGCGGGCGATGGCGTCGGCCGGGGAGGAGAAGGCGACCTGCTCGCCGTCGACGGCGATGGTGCCCTCGTCCGGCTTCTGCATGCCGTAGAGGATCTTCATCAGCGTCGACTTGCCGGCGCCGTTCTCGCCGACGAGGGCGTGGACGGTGCCCTTGCGGACGCTGAGGTGGATGTCGTGGTTGGCCACGACGCCCGGGAAACGCTTGGTGATCCCGGCGAGTTCGACGGCGGTCTGCTGACCGTTGACCGCCGCTCCGGCCGGAGGGCTGCTGGACGCGTTGATGGCGCACTCTCCTGGGGACGGGGGTCGTCTACGCGCGTAGCGCCCCTACGGCATTCAAAGGGGCCGGCGCACCCCCGACGACGGGGTACGGGGAGCGGCCTCCCCGTACCCCGCCCGGCGACGCAACCCCGCGGTTACACGCTGCTCGAGGTACTGCTCGGTCAGCTGCTCCTGACCTTGATCTCGCCGCTGGTGATCTTCTCCTTGGCCGTCTCGATGGCTTCCTGGAGCTCGGCATCGTCCGCGAACTCGGGGTGGGAGTCCGAGAGGCCGACCTCGCCCGACTTCAGATCGCCCCTGACGATACCGGTCTCGGGCTTGCCGTCCTCGACCGACTTCGCCAGGTTGTAGACCGCCTTGGCGACGTCCTTCATCGCCGAGGTGAGGATGGAGTCCTTGTACTTGGCGAGGGCTTCCTGCCGGTACTGGTCGGAGTCGACGCCGATCGCCCACACCTTGTTGGCGGCGGCCGCCTCGATCACGCCCTGACCGGACAGACCGGCCGCCGCGTACACGACGTCGGCCTTCTTCTCGATCTGGCCCTCGGCGGCGGTCCTGCCCTTGTCCGGGCTGGAGAAGCCGCCCTCCTCCGCCGTCTGGGTGAGGTACTGCGAGAGCACCTTCACCTTCGGGTCGGTGTCCTTGACGCCCTGCTCGAAGCCCGCCTGGAACTTGTGGATCAGCGGGATGTCCACGCCGCCCACGAAGCCCACGACGTTCGTCTCGGTGCTCTTGGCGGCGGCGACGCCGGCCAGGTACGAGGCCTGCTCCTCGGAGAAGACCAGGTCCGCGACGTTGTCCGCCTCGACCGTGGAGTCGTCCACGATGCCGAAGGTGGTGTCCGGGAACTCGGCCGCGGCCTCCTTGACGGCCGGCGCGTAGGCGTAGCCGACGCCGATCACCGGGTTGTGGCCCTGGCGGGCCAGCGACATCAGGCGCTGCGCCTTGTCGGCGTCCGTCTCGCCCTCGGTGGGCTCGACGTCGGCGGTCTCGTAGCCGAACTCCTTCTTCGCCCGCTCCAGGCCCGCGTACGCGGCGTCGTTGAAGGACTGGTCGCCCTTGCCGCCGACGTCGTACGCGATGGCGAGGCCCTTGTCGCCCTTCGACTCCGAGGACGTCCCCTCGGTGGAGGTGCCGCCGCAGGCGGAGAGGGTGAGGGCGAGGGATGCGGTCGCTGCGCCTGCGACCGCGAGGCGGGAAACCCGGCGCATGTGTGGTGCTCCTGTCGTACGGGATCGCCAAGCGCGGGACGGATTGCGCCGACGCTGGCTTCGCCGCAGATTAACGCGCGTAGACCTCCCCGGAAAACCCTTCTGTCCACCTTGTTATGCGCCCGTGGCCAACGCCACTCCGAGCCGTGGCCGGGGGGTTGCCGGGTGCGAACGAGAGGTGGCGGTGGGTGATTTCCGAGGGGTTCCCTTTGCGTGCCCGCCCGCCAAGCGGAACGGGCGGGCGCCGGTGTGGCGCCCGCCCGTTCCGGCGGTTGTGCACAGGACCCGAGGGGTCCTTGGCGAGGGACTACTCCGTCTTCACCGTGATGGAGCCGTCGATGATGCCTTCCTTCGCCTTGTTCACGGCGTCCTGGAGGCCTTCGATCTCGGCGAACTTCGGGTTGCTCTCGGCGAGGCCGACGCCGTTCACCTTCAGGTCGAAGGTCTGGGTGCCGGTCAGCGGCTTGTCGTCCTGGACGGACTTGGCCAGGGCGTACACCGCGCCGCCGACGTCCTTGAGGGCGGAGGTGAGGATGTAGTCCTTGTACGCCGCGAGGGCTTCCTGCTGGTACTGGTCGGAGTCGACGCCGATCGCCCAGACCTTGGCCTTGGCGGCGGCCTCGATGACGCCCTGACCGGACAGGCCGGCCGCCTGGTAGACGACGTCGGCCTTCTTCTCGATCTGGCCCTCGGCGGCGGCCTTGCCCTTGTCGGGGCTGGAGAAGCCGCCCTCCTCCGCGGTCTGGGTCAGGTACTGAGAGACGACCTTGACCTTGCCGCCGCTGGTGTCCTGGACGCCCTGCTGGTAACCGGCCTCGAACTTGTGGATCAGCGGAATGTCCACGCCGCCCACGAAGCCGACGGTGTTGGTCTTGGTGGCCTTGGCGGCGGCGACGCCGGCCAGGTACGAGGCCTGCTCCTCGGCGAAGACCAGGGAGGCGACGTTCTCGCCCTCGACCACGGAGTCGACGATGCCGAAGGTGGTGTCCGGGTAGTCCTTGGCCACGGCCTCCATCGCGGGGCCGTAGGCGAAGCCGACGCCGATGACCGGGTTGTAGCCCTGCTTGGCGAGGGAGGCCAGACGCTGTTCCTTGTCGGCGTCGGTCTCGCCCTCGGTGGGCTCGATGTCGGCGGTCTTGTAGCCGAACTCGTCCGCGGCCTTCTTCAGGCCGGCGTAGGCGGCGTCGTTGAAGGACTGGTCGCCCTTGCCGCCGATGTCGTACGCGATGGCGAGGCCGAGGTCTTCCTTGCCCTCGCCGCCGCCCTCACTGCTGGTGCCGCCACAGGCGGTCGCCGCCAGCGCCAGCGACGCGACCCCCACCGCGACGCGGGTCAGTTTGGATATCCGACGCATCTGAAGTTTCCCCATTCTCAGCAGCCCCGCAGTGGGTGCTCGGTTCGGCGCACATTAACGCGCGTAGACACTCCTGGGAACGGGGTTCTGCGTGGCCGTTATCCATTCGTGCCGATGGCCGGTTACGGGCTCGTGAACCACCGTCTCGAAAGGTGTGCATGGGACACGCATCCCCTGCGTCCCTCACTCTGCGTACATCTGCGAACCACGCTCCCCCGGCTGCTCGCGCGGCGCAACCGGGCCGTGGCGGAAGGGGTACCCGGCCCGGCGCGTCCCTACCGCCCCGCTCCTTTCGCGACCGCCCCGCTCTCGTCGCGCCTATCGCGCGTCCAGCAGCGCGGCGGCCGTGAACAGCTCCACACCGACCCGGATGGCGGACTCGTCCACGTCGAAGTCACCCTGGTGCAGGTCGCGCGGGGTCAGCTCGCCGGGCGCGCGGACGCCGAGGCGGGCCATCGCGCCGGGCACCTGCTGGAGGTACCAGGAGAAGTCCTCGCCGCCGAGGCTCTGCTCGGTGCCCTCGACCGACTCGGGGCCGCGGCGGGCGGTCATGGCCTCGCGCAGCAGTTCGGTGGTGCGGGACTCGTTGACGACGGGCGGGACGCCGCGGACGTAGGTGATCTCCGACTTGGCGCGGTGCAGGCCGGCCACCTCGTCGACCGCCGCGTGGACGACGTCGGGGGCCTGGCGCCAGGCGTCGATGTCCAGGCAGCGGACCGTGCCGGACAGCTCGGCGTGCTGCGGGATGACGTTGGGGGCGTGCCCGGACTCGATGCGGCCCCAGGTCAGCGCCAGTCCGCTGCGGGTGTCGACGCGGCGGGCGATCAGCGCGGGCACGTCGGTGACCACGCGGGCGACGGCGGTGACGAGGTCGGTGGTGAGGTGGGGGCGGGCGGTGTGGCCGCCGGGGCCGTCCAGGGCGATCTCGACGCGGTCGCAGGCCGAGGTGATGGGGCCCTCGCGCAGGCCGACGCGGCCGGCGTCGACGCGGGGGTCGCAGTGCACGGCGACGATGCGGCCCACGCCGCGCAGGGCGCCGTCCTCGATGGCGGCGACGGCGCCGCCGGGCAGGACCTCCTCGGCGGGCTGGAAGATCAGCCGGACCGGGCGGGGCAGCAGCCCCCGCCGGTGCAGGTCGGCGAGGACGAGGCCGGTGCCGAGGACGACGGTGGTGTGGACGTCGTGGCCGCAGGCGTGCGCGCGGTCGGGCACGGTGGAGCGGTACGGGCAGTCCGTCTTGGCGTCCGGAATGGGCAGGGCGTCGATGTCGGCGCGCAGGGCGAGCATGCCGGGGCCGTCGGTCCATTCGGCGTCCGCCTCGAGACCGACGTCACAGATCAGTCCGGTGCCGCCGGCCAGCACGCGCGGCTTGAGGCCCGCCTTCTCCAGGCGGCCCTTGATCGCGGCGGTGGTGCGGAACTCCTGGTTGCCGAGTTCGGGGTGCATGTGCAGGTCGCGGCGGAAGGCGACCAGCTCCGCGTACAGCGCGTCGGGCAGCTCGCCCGGCAGCACGGTTTCCACGACTCGGTCGGCGTCGGACTCCAGTGACATCAGTTGCTTCACCCTCTGAAGGGTAGGACGCCCGGCCGGCCAACTGTCCCGAGATCAACGAACTTCAGCCCGTCGGGCGAAGAAAACCTGGCCGGCGGACGCGTAGGCGTCGGTCGGAGTGGGTAAAATCGGGCGGCTTCCGCGCGGAGCCGCGGTCGGGATCGACCCACTCCTCCACGCATACCACGCCCCACCCCTCCCACGCGCATCCGTTCGGCCGACGGATGCGTCACACACGGCTCGGCTCACCGGTGGCGTGCGGGCGTCGCGTGTGCCGTGTCACGTCGCGCACGACACGGCACGTGTCCGGCACGCGGGTCGCAGGACGCGCGTCACAGCGCCCGGGTCGCACCGAGCGCAGGGCCGTGCGTCACGCCCTGCGGCCGGCCGTGCGTCACGCCCCGCGTCCCGCCGCCGCGGCCGTCGTCCCGGGAGCCCCCGCGTCAGACCGCCCGCACCGCCGAGAGCCGGTGCACGTCGCGCGCCGTGTCCGTCACCCCGTTCAGGAACCCCTGCGCCCGGGGCGACGCCGTGTGGGTGAGCCACTGGGGGTCGATGTCGCAGACGGCGACCCGCACGTCCGTGCCGGCCAGCGCCAGCGGCAGGGTGTGGACCACCGTGGAGGGAAAGCTCAGAATCGTCCGTCCGACCGGGCCGCGGCGGGCGATCAGCTCCAGCGGGAGGTCGGGGCGGACGACCTCCAGGCCGGTCTCCAGCGCCAGCCGGTGCAGCTTCTCGGTGCTCTCCCGGCGATGCGCGAAGTAGCGGCGCGCGCCGTGCGTCCTGGCGAGGGCGCCCACCGCCTCGATGTAGCGGTCCACGTCCACCACCCCCGTCTCCACCAGCGACGTGCCGACCATGTCGGCGCCCCTGGTGATCCGCGGCGGCCCGAAGCGGGCGCGGGTCCAGGAGAAGTCGTTCGCGGTGACCGTCACCCCGTCCGGCGCCTCCTCGATGGGCATGGAGGAGAAGATGCCGACCCGGCGGGCGGCGCCCGGGGTCAGCCGGCGCCGGGCCGCGGAGGACACCGGCGCGAACAGCAGGTCGCGCGGGCCCTGCCGGCGCCCCTTGCGGTGCCAGCGCACGAGTCGCTCGCCGCGGGCCAGCTGGGTGACGAACTCCATGGTGGCCGTGCCGTCGTCCACGACGACCAGCTCGCGGGCGCGCGTGATGGTCAGCAGCAGTTGCACGTAGCGGGAGAACGGATCGCCCATGACGATCCGTTCCGCCCGCCGCAGCAGCCCCACGAGGCCCCCGATCGTCCGGAAGGGAGCCGACGCGCCGCCGCGCGCCTCCTCCCAGCGGACGTCGCAGCCCTCCCGCCGCGCCAGCTCCGCCATCCGGCGCAGCTGCCCGCGGGTCATCGGGTCGACGGGCGAGAGGACCACCAGCGTGAGCCCCGCACCGGGCGCGTGGACATGCGCCCACTCCAGCACGTTCAGCAGCTGTACCGGACTCTCGACGAAGGCGAGAGACGTGGGGCCGGCATTCCCGGCGCGGGGGCTCATCGGCGTACGACCGTCCCGTGGTAGGGCGTTGTGGGGTTGTGGTGGTGCGTCAGACCCGGATCGGACCGGATCAGACCTGGACGGGCTCGCCCGCGGCCGCGGCGATCTCGGCCTCGGCGACGACGCCCTGGACGCGGCGCAGCTTCTTCATCGGGCCCAGCTCGGACTCGTAGACCTTCTTGACGCCGTCGCCGAGGGAGGACTCGATGATGCGGATGTCGCGGACGAGGCGCGCGAGGCCCTGCGGCTCCACGGAGGCGGCCTGGTCGGAGCCCCACATCGCGCGGTCGAGGGTGATGTGGCGCTCGACGAAGGTGGCGCCGAGGGCGACGGCGGCGAGCGTGGTCTGCAGGCCGGTCTCGTGGCCGGAGTAGCCGATCGGGACGTTCGGGTACTCCTTCTCCAGCGTGTTGATCACGCGGAGGTTCAGCTCCTCGGCCTTGGCCGGGTAGGTGGAGGTGGCGTGGCAGAGCAGGATGTTGTCGCTGCCGAGGACCTCGACCGCGTGGCGGATCTGCTTCGGCGTCGACATGCCGGTGGAGAGGATGACCGAACGGCCGGTGGCGCGCAGCGCCTTCAGCAGCTCGTCGTCGGTGAGGGAGGCGGAGGCCACCTTGTGGGCGGGGACGTCGAACTTCTCCAGGAAGGCAACGGCCTCGGTGTCCCACGGCGAGGCGAACCAGTCGATCCCCTTCTCCTTGCAGTACGCGTCGATCTGGCGGTACTCGTCCTCGCCGAACTCCACGCGGTGGCGGTAGTCGATGTAGGTCATCCGGCCCCAGGGGGTGTCGCGCTCGATGTCCCACTGGTCGCGCGGGGTGCAGATCTCGGGCGTGCGCTTCTGGAACTTGACCGCGTCGCAGCCGGCCTCGGCGGCGACGTCGATGAGCTTGAAGGCGTTCTCCAGCTCGCCGTTGTGGTTGATGCCGATCTCGCCGCAGATGTAGACGGGCTTGCCGGGGCCGACCTCGCGGGTACCGAAGGTGCGCAGGCGGGAGTTGGTGCTCATGGCAGGAACTTTCCTTAACTGGTGAGGGGGTCGAGAGAGTCGAGAGAGGGTCCGAGGATCCAGCCGGCGATCTCTCGGATCGCGCCGTCGCCACCGGGGAGGGTGGTGACCGCGCGTGCGGCGCCGCGTACGACGTCGTGGGCGCTGGCGACCGCGACCGGCCAGCCGACGAGCGCGAAGCACGGCAGGTCGTTGACGTCGTTGCCGGCGTAGAGCACGCGCTCCGGCGCGATGCCCTGTTCCTCGCACCACTGCTTCAGCGCGAGGTCCTTGCGGTCGACGCCGTGCAGGACCGGGATCTTGAGCTTCCGGGCCCGGGCGGCGACCACCGGGTTCTGTTCCGTGGACAGGATGAGCAGCTTCAGGCCGCTGCGCCGGAGGGCAGCGATGCCGAGGCCGTCCCCGCGGTGCACGGAGACGAACTCCCGTCCGTCGGCGTCGATCGACACCCGGTCGTCCGTCTGGGTGCCGTCGAAGTCGAGTACGACCGCGTCGATGTCGTCGGCGGTCGGCAGGGCGCCGGGGCGGTCCGCGTCGAACAGCGGCGCGAGGGCCCGGGCGCGGGCGAGGTCGTGCGGGTCGTCGATCTCCAGCACCCGGGCGGGGTCGGTGCGGACGAGTTCGGTACGGCCGAAGAAGCGGTGCTGGTGGGTGCGGAAGCCGGCCGCGTCCATCGCGTAGGCGGCGCCGGTCTCCAGCAGGTCCTGGGGGCGGTCCTGGCGGCGGGGGCGGAACGACTTGTCGTGGTTGATGCCGTAGCCGCCGGAGTGTCCGGCCGCCTCGCCCTCGGCGGCCTCGCCGTCGGCGTCGCGCCAGATGAAGCCGTGGAAGGGGGCGACGGTGACGGCCGTGTCGGCGCCGTTCTCGGCGACCGCGGCGGCGACGCCGTCGACGTCCTCGCGGACCAGGAACGGGCTGGTGCACTGGACGAGCAGGACCACGTCGACCGGGGAGCCGTGCAGCGCCTCGTGGGCGTCCATGGCGTGCAGCACGGCGGCCTCGGAGGTGGCGGTGTCCCCGGCGATGGCGGCGGGGCGCAGCACGACCTCGGCGCCGGCCGCGCGGGCGGCGGCGGCGATCGCCTGGTCGTCGGTGGAGACGACGACGTCGGTGACCAGCCGGGAGGCCAGGCACTCGCGGACCGCGCGGGCGACCAGCGGCACGCCGCCGACGGGCGCGAGGTTCTTCGCGGGCACGCCCTTGGAGCCGCCGCGCGCGGGGATCACCGCGAGCACGCGGCGCACCGTCGCGCCGTGGCCCGCTTCCGGGTGGGACATGGTCTGGACTCCTTGACGTGCGTGTTCGGGGAGTGTGCGGCTCACAGCTCCCCCATCCGCCGGATGACGGGCGCGACCCGCTGGACGCCGTGCCGGTAGGCGCCGCGTGCGGC
This sequence comes from Streptomyces sp. NPDC006610, assembly GCF_040611575.1. Classification (NCBI taxonomy): domain Bacteria; kingdom Bacillati; phylum Actinomycetota; class Actinomycetes; order Kitasatosporales; family Streptomycetaceae; genus Streptomyces; species Streptomyces sp. NPDC006610. The sequence continues at coordinate 15,878 of NZ_JBEXOP010000049.1, read as the reverse complement.
GCGGCGCACTATCTGCCGGACGGGGCCGGGCTCCCTGTCGTGGGCGGGGGCGCCCGGCAGCGGGGTGCCGTCGGGGCCGAGGTGGTGGCGGGCGAGGATGCCGGGCAGATAGCCGGGGGCGGTCGCCGGGGTGTAGTACGGCGTCAGCGGCGGCAGTCCGCCTGGCTGGCCGAGCAGCTTGGCGATCCGCTCGCGGGCGGCGTCGAAGGCCGTCTCGTAGGTACCGTCGGCGGCGACGCCCTGCCGGGCGACCCAGTCGGCGTCGGGCACGGGGCGGTGGCCCTCGTCGAGCCGGTCCCAGGAGGCGAGGCAGCCGGAGCCGACGAAGTGGTGGTTGCCGAGCACCTCGCGCACGCCGAGGTCGGTGAGGACGACGGTGGGGATGCTGCGGTGCAGGGACTCGAGGGCGGCGGTGGAGCTGACGGTGACCAGCAGGTCGGTGCGGTCCAGGACCTCGCCCATGTTGCCGTACACCAGGTGGAAGTTGGACGGCAGGTCGTGACGCTGCGCCAGCTTCTGGTACGGCAGTTCCTCGATGTGGGTGGTGTGCTCGCCGGGCTTGGACCGGAGCTTGAGCAGCACCTCGCGCTCGGGGTGCAGACGCGCGTGCTGCACCAGGCGGTTGAGCAGGTAGGTCCGGTCCCTGCGGGTGTCCGGGACGGAGGGCTGGGCGGCGAAGACGACCGTGTAGGGGTCGTGCTCGCCGGTGTACTTCGCGCCGCCCAGGAACGGCAGTGCCACCTCGGTGACCGCGGAGGAGTCGGCGCCCACTCCGTCGTACACCGCGCGGAAGCGTTCGGCGTCCTGGCGGGAGTTGGCGAGGACCAGGTCGGCGCCGTGGCGCAGCAGCAGTCCGTCGGCGAGCTTCTCGTAGACCACGCCGACGTAACCGGTGACGACGACGGGCCGGTGCGGCCGGTCCTCCCACACCCGCTTCAGGCCGTGCAGCATCGCCTGCACGCCGCCCCCGACGAGGGAGAGCACCAGCACGTCGTAATCCTCCTGCGCCATGGTGCGCAGGAATTCGACGGCGGTGACCTCCTTCAGGGAATCGGCGCGCACGCCCACCTCGGCCAGCTGCCGGGGCGTCGGCGTGGCCCGGCCGCGCAGCAGAAAGCCGTCCAGCACGGGGGCGACTTGCGTCGCGCCGTCCGCTGCGGCTTCCATGGTCGGGCCCGGAACGATGCGTTCCGCGGTCAGCGCACCCCATTTCCACCGGGTGTCCGAATCCGCGAGTACGGCGATCCGCGTGGGCTTCGTTGTACTTGATGGCACACCCAAGACGCTAGTCCCGATTCCTAGTTACAGCCCAACCCCGTCTCAACGAAAAGTTAACAGAAGCCCACCGAGAGCCGAACCGGCTCGCGCGAGCCCAGGAAGTACACGGGATGCACCGTACCGACACACCCAGTTCACCCTCCGTACCCCGAATGGAAAGTTCCGCATCCGGGCCCCCTTCTAGGCTTTCGCAGGTGCCAAAGCTTTCCGTGATCGTGCCGTTCTACAACGTCCAGCAATACGCCCCGGACACCCTGAGAAGCCTGCGCGCGAATGCCCGGCCGGACTTCGAGTTCGTGCTGGTCGACGACCGCTCGAAGGACGAGACGCCGGCCATTCTCGAACGCGGGGCCGAGGAACTCTCCGACGTCGCACAGGTGCGCTATATCCGGCGAGAGGAAAACGGAGGACTCGCCACCGCCCGCAACACGGGCCTGGACGCGGCCCGGGGCGAATACCTGACCTTCCTCGACGGCGACGACTGGCTCGCGCCGGGCTATCTCGAACAGCTGGTGACCGCGCTGGAGGAACTGGGCTGCGACTTCGTGCGCACGGACCATGTGCGGGCCACCGCGCGGGCGCGCAGCGTGCACCGCGCCCCGGTCGGCCTGCGCGGCGAGGTGCTCAGCCCCCGTGAGGCGATCCTGCCCTTCGACCGGACCACGTCCGTGGACTACCCCTACGCCTGGGCGGGCGCCTATCACCGCCGGCTGCTGGACAAGGGGCTGCTGCACTTCACCGACGGACTGCGCACGGCCGAGGACCGGCCGTGGATCTGGAAGCTGCACCGCGAGGCCGAGTCGTTCGCCGTGCTGAGCCTGCTCGGCGTGTTCTACCGCCGCGGCGTGGCCGGCTCCCTCACCCAGATCGGCGACGTGCGCCAGCTGGACTTCATCCGCGCCTTCGACCAGGTCGTCGACGAGACGGCCGCCGACCCGGAGGCGGAGCGGCTGCTGCCGAAGGCGGTGCGCACCTACTGTGCGATCATCGCGCACCACCTGTCGGAGATCGACAAGTTCGAGCCGGCCGTGGCCAAGCAGCTGCGCATCATGAGCGCGGCGGCCATGAAGCGGATGCCGCAGGACGCGCTCGGCGAGGTGCTCGACACGATGGACCTGCGGCGCGCCGCCAAGCTGCGGCGGCTGCGACGAAGGATCACCCCGGCGAAGGCGGCTGCCTGATGTCCCGTACGACCCAGATCTTCTGCGTCTCGACGCTGTTCGGCGCCGCCACCCTGGCCGCCGCGATCGACTCCGAGCGCTTCCCGGACGCGGACCGCCGGATCCTGCTGGTGTGCAACAACGCCGCGAACCCGGAGACCACCCCGTCGGTGGACGTGATGCCGGGCTTCGCCACCCTGCGCGACCGCTTCGACGACGTCGTCTCCTTCAACGAGGCGATCCGCCCCTTCCATCCGGGCGCCTGGTCGCCGCGCTCGGACGACCTCCCGCTGTTCGAGCGCTATCTGCGGCTGCTGTGGAACCTGGGCGACGGCCGGGTGGAGCTGGTGCTGGAGTCCATCCAGGTCAACCCTGCCCTGGCCGTGGCGCAGGTCTTCACCGGCGCGCCCGTCGACGTCTACGCCGACGGGCTGATGAGCTACGGCCCCACCCGCAACAAGCTCGACCCGCTGATCGGCACCCGGGTGCGGCGGCTGCTCCACCTGGACCTGGTGCCGGGACTGACCCCGCTGCTGCTCACCGAGTTCGGCGTGCCGGCCGAGGTGGTGCCGACCGACGCCTTCCTGAAGGTGATGAGCGCGCTGACCGGCACCGCGGAAAACCTGCCCGCGCTGCCCGCCGACGCGGCCCTGCTGCTGGGCCAGTACCTGTCCGCGCTGGGCATCCTCTCCCCCGAGGAGGAGGAGGAGCTGCACGTCAGGATGTTGAGGGGCGCCGCCGCGCGCGGCCACCGCGCGGTCGTCTTCAAGCCGCACCCGACCGCGCCGCCCCGCTACAGCCGCGCCCTGGAGACCGAGGCGGACCGGCTCGGCGTGGAACTGACGGTTCTGGACACCCCGGTGCTCGCCGAGGTGCTGTTCGAGAAGGCGCAGCCGGCGCTCGTGGCCGGCTGCTTCTCCACCGCCCTGTTCACGGCGTCCGCGCTCTACGGCCTCCCGGTCGCCCGCATCGGCACCGAGCGCCTCCTGGACCGGCTCACGCCCTACCAGAACAGCAACCGCGTCCCGGTCACCCTGGCCGACGCGCTGCTGCCCGACCTGGAGCGGCCCGAGGGCGAGGAGCCGCTCGACGGCGAACTGCTCGGCGCGCTGCTGCCCGCGGTCGGCTACACGATGCAGCCGCAGGTCCAGCCGGCCCTGCGCCCGGCGGCGGAGGCGTTCCTGTCCGAGCACCTCGGCCCGCGCACCCGGCGCTACTTCAAGAAGCGCCGGCTCACCGCGCTCGGCCTGCCCGGCGGCATCCCGGAGCGGCTGTCGTTCCTGCCGCACAACTCGACGGCCCGCCGGGTGGCACGGCGGGTGAAGGCGCTGAAGAAGGCGGTACGGCGCTGACGGAGCCGTCCGGCACGGGGCGCCGTGCGGCGGGGCGCCGTGCCGGACGGCCGAGTCGCCGGACGGCCGGGCCGGATGGCCGGGCCGGACGGCCGACAGGCCACCCGGCACCGTCCCGAAGGACCGCGCCGGACGATCGGCCGGACAACTGCGCCGGACGGTCGTAACCGGCCCTGCGCCCGAGTGCCTCGCCCCAGCGACCTCCCGGTGAGGGGATGCGAGGGCTCGTCCGTGGGGCGTGCCCGGGCAGGGTCGGCGGTGAGGGGGCCGTGGGGGCGCGCCGGTGGAGCGTGCACGGAGCCGGCCGGCAGGCGGGCGCGAGGGCTCCGCGGTGAGCCGCGGGCGGCGGGGCGCCGTCCCGCGTCGTCGTCACCGCCCTCACCTTCATCACCCGAACTGACTACCTATTCGCGGGTGACTGTTCACCCACTGTCCACCCGGAAGCCACTCGCGAACCCTCGTCCTGGGGCACATTCGGCCTCCGATCGGAGGACGGTGGAACGCATGACGAACCCCCTGGCGGGATTGTTCAAGGCTCGGCAGAAAGAGGCCGCCAGGCTGGACCTGTTCGCCCGGAGCGTGCGCGTGTGCGGCGAGTACCTCACCGCGCGGGGCGACCGGCCCACATCCCGGCAGACCCGGCTCACCCAGGCCATCGGCGCCTTCGCCACCTCTCTCGACTCCCCCTCGGCCGACCCCTTCGACGCCCTGCTGCAGGTCGGCGAGCGCGCGCTGGAGGCCGGCGGGGACGGCTCGCTGGACCTCGCGCTGAACGTCGCCGAGACGTCCACCCGGATACGGGAGCGCTCCAAGGGCGCGTGGCGGCTGCGGGGGCTGGCCCTCGACGGGCTCGGCCGCGGGGACGAGGCCATGGAGTGCTACGAGCGCTATCTCACCCTGCTCCAGGGCGGCAGCCCCGCCGAGGAGGTCGCCCGCCGGATGGACACGCTGCGGCGCCGCCGGGCGTGCCTGGAGGAGGCCGTCGCGCTCTTCCCCGGCGCCGCCGCGGCGCTGCGCGAGCTGATCGCCGGGCCCGCGTCCACCACGGCGGCCGTCGAGGCGGAGTTCGCCGCCTACGTGCGCGCGCGGGTGGCCGAGCACGGCCCGGGCGACCCGGGGGTGCGGCGGCTGCTGGAGCTGTACGGCTCCTACCGGCGGCTCGTCGAGCGGGCCGGGATGCCCGACCCCCTGCTCGGCGGCGGCACCCCGATCGGCGTCACCGGTCTGCGCGGGCTGCTGGCGGGGCGGTCGGTGGTCGTGGTCTCGGGGGCGCAGGAGATCGCCGCGAGCACCCTGGGCGCCGACATCGACGGCTACGACGTGGTGGTGCGCTGCGACTCCTTCCGCCTGCGTCCGGAGGGCACCGGCGAGCGCACGGACGTGCACGCCGTCACGCTGCGGGGCGACGCCCCGTGGGAGGGGCCGGGCTGGTCCCAGCAGGCCGGGGTCCGGCTGGTGTTCGGCGACCCCGCCGCCGCGTGGCGCCGGGCCGCCCGGCAGCGGCTGGTGCCCGGAGCGCAGCACCACGTCGGCGACGCCTCCCTGCGCCGGCCCCTGACCGATCCGGCGCTGCTGGGCGAGACCGGCTGGGAGCCGGCGACCAGCACCGCCTTCACCGTCCTGCGGCTCCTGGACTTCCTGGATGTCACCCCCCGCCTGGACCTCATCGGCTTCGACCGGCCCGGCCGGCTGCGGCCGAAGGAGGCCGAGTGGGTACGGGAACGCGCGCAGCACGTCGACGACAGCAAGATGAGGATCGCCCTGCGATGACCCACTCCTTGGCGGACGACCGGAGCACCGTCACCGGCAGGCGCCGGATCGCCTTCGCCGTCCACACCGACCGGGACGGCCTGTCCGCCCTCCCCACCCTGCTGCGCAGCCTGGCGCTGACCAACCCGAACGTGTGCGAGGACTTCGTCGTCCTGCACCCGGGGCTGCCCGACGCCGAGTTCGACGCGCTGCGCCGGCTGCACCCGCGCGTGGTCGCGCGCCGGGCGGACGGCCGCGCGGACGTCTTCCGGCTGGAGGGCTACGACACCGTCGTCGCCCTCGGCCCCGACATGGTCGTGCTCGGGGACATCGGCGGTCTGCTGCGCCTGCGGCACGGGGTGGGCGCCGTACGGCAGGTGCTGTGGGACGGCGAGGGCGGGGAGCGGCGCGCGGTGCTGCCGGACGGCCTCCTGGTCGTCCAGCGCGCCGACGTGGACGACGCGACGGCGGACCGCATAGCCGCCGGCGCCGGTCTCGAGGAGGCGCTCGGGGACGTGCTGACCCCGCTCGACGCCCGGTACGACTTCCTGACCCGCCGGCTCCACGACGACACGCCGGTGCCCGGAAACGTCGCGGTGCTGCGGTTCACCGGCCCGTTCGACGAGCCCGGCTACGGCCCGGCCACGGAGGCCCGCCGGCGTTTCGAGCTGAGCGACGAGGAGTTCCGGGCCGCCTACTGCGCCCTGCGCGGCGGCAAGCACCCCGATCTGCTGGCGCACTGCGCGCCGCCCCTGCTCGCGGCGCGCCCCTCCCTGGACCTCGCCCGCACGGTCGCCGACGTCTACCGGCGGCAGGGCCGCTACGACGAGGCCGTCGACGTCCTCGCCCCGGTCGTCGGGGACCGGCTGGACGCGCCGCGCTGCCAGGAGACGCTCGGCCTGTGTCTGATGGCGCTGTCGCGCTACGACGAGGCCGAGGCGCGGCTGCTCCTGGCGGCGGCCTCCCCCGACGTCGCCCCGCGTGCCTTCGCCCAGCTCGCGCGGCTGGCCTGGCTGTGCGGCCGGGAGGAGGACGCGCACGCCTACGCCCGCGAGGGCCTGGACGCCGACCCCACCGACGGCGGCTGCCACAGCTGGTACGTCCGCACCCGCGCCGAGGGCCGTACGGCGCCGAAGGCGGCTCCGCCCGGGGAGCAGCTCGCGCACGTGGCGCTGTTCGCCGAGGGCCAGGAGAACGCGGGCGACAAGGTGCTGCCCGAGGCAGTGCGCATGTGCTTCGACGCCGACACCGGCCCGCGGCGCTGGTACCAGCAGCCGGTGCACCGGCTGGTCGACGAGGCGGCGCTGGAGCAGCTCAACGCCCGGCGGGGCGTGATCGTGGGCGGCGGCGGCCTGTTCCTGCCGGACACCTCCCCGAACGGCAACAGCCACTGGCAGTGGAACATCCCGGACGACGTCCTGACCCGGATCACCACGCCGCTGGCGGTGTTCGCGGTCGGCTACAACGTGTTCGACGGGCAGACCTACCGCCGAGCCCGGTTCGCCGAGAGCCTGCGGGTGCTCGTCGAGCGGTCGGCGTTCTTCGGACTGCGCAACCACGGCTCGATCGAGCGGGTTCGCGAGCTGCTCCCCGAGGAGCTGCGGGACCGGGTGCGCTACCAGCCCTGCCCCACCACGGTCGCCCGCCACCTCGACCCCGGCCGGTTCGAGGGCCTGGAGCGGGACGACAGCGTCCTGGTCAACTGCGCCTACGACCGCGCGGGCCTGCGGTTCGGCCACGACTACGGCCACTTCCTGGCCCAGATGGCGACCGCGCTGCGGCAGTTGCGGGCGCGGGCCGACGTCCGGTACGCGGCCCACATGCCCGCGGACGAGAAGTTCGTGCACGACCTGCGCCGGGAGCACGGCCTGAGCCTGCCCGTGGAGCAGCTCTACGACATGTCGAACAACGGGATCCGCGCCCTGTACGGCCGGTCGCGGCTGGTGATGGGCATGCGCGGGCACGCCGGGATGATCCCCTTCGGCTGCGGCACGCCGATCCTCAGCCTCGTCTCCCACCCGAAGCTCGCCTACTTCCTGTCCGACATCGGGCGCGAGGAGTGGGGACTGTCGGTGCACGACCGGGAGCTGGGCCCGCGGCTGGCGGAGCGCGCCGCCGCGATCCTCGACGACCACGAGGCCGCCGTGGCGGACGTGCACAGCGCGCAGAAGTACCTGTGGGACATCACCCGCGCGAACATCGACGAGCTCCAGCAGACGTTCGGACGAGTGTGATCCATCGGCAATTCACCTGCGCTTTGAACGGAATTCACCTCTCCGCGCCCAGGGTGACACTGTCCCCTCCGTGAGCGTCGTTAACCTGTTCCAATCTCCAACCTTCTAGCGTGAGAGGCCCACGTGCCCAAACTGTCCGTCGTCGTCCCCATGCACAATGTGGGAGCGTTCGCCGAGAGCACACTGCGAAGTCTCGCCAACAACGCGGACCCCGACTTCGAGTTCCTGCTCGTCGACGACTGCTCCACGGACTCCACGCCATGGGCGATCGACCGGTGGGCGGAAGAGCACCCGAACGCGCGGGTGATACGGCACGAGAAGAACATGGGCATAGCCCAGGCCCGCAACAGCGGCATCGACGCCGCCGAGGGCGACTTCATCACCTTCCTGGACGGCGACGACTGGTACGCCCCGGGCCACCTGGCCCAACTGGTGGCCGCGATCGAGGAGTTGGGCTGCGACTTCGCCCGCACCGATCACGTCCAGGCCACCGGCACCGACCGGGTGATACGGCGTCCTCCGGCGCCCGTGCGCAACACGGTGATGGATCCGCGCGACTGCATCGCGCCGGCCGACATGGAGACCATGGTCGACTACCCGTTCGTCTGGGCCGGGATCTACCGCCGGCGCCTCTTCGACGACGGCGGCATGCGTTTCGCGACCGAACTGCGCACGGCCGAGGACCGGTTGTGGATCTGGCGCCTGCACCTGAAGGCGAAGACGTTCGCCTCCGTCGGCCTGCACGGAGTGTTCTACCGGCGGGGCGTGGCCACCTCGCTCACCCAGATCAAGGACTCCCGGCAGCTGGACTTCATCCCGGCGTACGACGCGCTGCTGCAGGACGTGCTGAAGGACCCGGAGTCCGACCGGTTCCTCCTCAAGGCCGTCCGGACGTACTGCGCCATGATCGCCTTCCACATCGGCAAGGCGGGCGAGTACGAGGCCTCGGCGGCCCAGCGGCTGCGGCACGAGGCGCGGGCCGCCCTCCACCGCATGCCCGAGCAGGCGCTGGAGGAGACCCTCAGAACCATCGACAGCACTCGGAGCAGGTTGCTCAGCCGCCTGCGTGACGGGCGGAAGGCTGCCTGATCCATGCCCCACAAGACCCAGATCTTCCAGGTCTCGACCCTCTACGGAGCGGCCACCCTCGCCGCGGCCCTCGACGCGGGCCTGTTCGGGCCGCGCGACGGCGCCCGGCGCGTCCTGCTGGTCTCCAACAACGCCGCCATACCGGAGACCGCCCTGCGCCTGGACGAGATGCACGGCTACGGGCCCATATCCGGCCGCTTCGACTCGGTGGTCAGCTGGAACGAGGCGATCAGCCCCTACCACCCCAGCGCCTGGGGCCCGCGGGGCAACGACACCCCGCTGTGGCAGAAGACGTTCCGGCTGCGCTGGGGCATCGACGAGCGGGACCTGATCGAGCTGGCCGTCGAGTCGATCCAGGTGAACCCGGCCCGCGCGCTGGCGGCGATCTTCTCCGAGGCCGCCATCGACGTCTACGCCGACGGTCTGATGAGCTACGGCCCGACCCGGGAGAAGCTGCCGCTGACCATCGCGCGCCGCATCCGCCGGCTGCTCCACCTCGACCTGATCCCCGGGCTGCGGCCCCTGCTGCTCTCCGAGTACGGCGTCGAGCCCAAGGTCGTCCCGGACGACGCGTTCCGCGGCGTGCTCGACGAGGTCTCCCGCGACGCGGCGGACGACCCGCGCCTCGCGCCGGTGCTCGAGGAGAGGCCGACGGCCGTCCTCCTCGGCCAGTACCTCGCGGCGATCAACATCCTGAGCGCGAAGGAGGAGGAGGACCTCCACGTCCGCATGCTCACCGGGGCCGCGCGCGCCGGCCACCGCTCCGTCGTGTTCAAGCCCCACCCGACGGCGCCCGCGAGCTATTCGGCGGCCCTGAGCAAGGCGGCGGCCGACGCCGGCGTCCGGCTCACCGTCCTGGACGCGCCGCTGCTCGCCGAGACGCTGTACCACCACTGCCGCCCCGAACTCGTCGTCGGCTGCTTCTCCACGGCGATGGTGACCGCCTCCGCCTACTACCGGGTGCCCGTCGCCCGGGTCGGCACCGCACTGGTGATGGGCCGTCTCAAGCCCTACCCGAACAGCAACCGGGTGCCGCTGGCCATCGTCGACCACCTGGTGCCCGACCTGGAGCGGGGGGAGAGCCCGGCTCTCGTCGGCACCGCGCCCGGCACGCTGTCGCCGCTGGTGCGGGCGATCGGCTTCTGCATGCAGCCCAAGACGTACGCCAGGCTGCGGGACTCGACGGCCGCCTGGCTGCGGAGCAACCTGGCGAACAGCCCCGGCTACTACTTCCCCGAGCTGCGGCTCGCCGAACTGGGCCTGCCCGGCACCCGCCCGCGGGCGCGGGCGCGGATCCGGGTCACGCGGGCCAAGCGGGTGGTGCGCCGGGCGGTACGGCGCGGGACCAAGAAGTGAACCGCCGCCGACCGTCGGGTTTCCGGCCATGACGAATCAACCCCCTTTTCAACTCCCGTACACCGAACACCATGAGAGTGACGCGGTGCCGAACGACATAGCCGTCAGCCTGCCGCAGCAGGGCAGCTCCCCCTCCGGACAGAGCCCCGCACCGCGGGAGCACCGCCCCGACATCGACCTGATGCGGCTGATCTGTTCCGCGACGATGATGCTGGGGCACACGGGCGCCCAGTTCATCGTCGCCACGGGCAACGATCCGGACAACGGCTCGGGGTCGTACTGGGTGGGACATCTGGCCGAGGCGGTCAACCCGTTCGCCGTCCCCATGTACTTCGCCATCGCCGGCTGGGCGGTGCTGGTCGGCGCCCCGCCGCGGGACAGCGCCCGGATGTGGCAGCGGATCGTGCGCAACGTCGTCCCGCTCTTCGTGTGGACGGCGATCTACCTGGTCTGGTCCTGGCTGCGGAACCGCAACGACGAGCCCGTCACCGAGCTGGCGGTCGACTCGCTGTTCGCCTCGGTGCAGCCCGCCTACCACCTGTGGTTCCTGTACGCCTACATCCCCGTGATCATGCTGCTGGCCTTCGTGGTGCTGATCAAGGCGGGGAAGCGGCCCTGGAGTCTCGGCGCCGCGCTGTTCGCCGTCGCGGTTCTGCCCAGCGTGCTGACCACCGTCGGCGAGGTGACGGACCGGGAGATGCCCGACTTCGCCTGGGGATTCGGCACGTACTCGGTGGTCTACGCGGTCGGCGGCGCGCTGCTGTTCGCCCTGCCGGCCGGGACCCTGCGCCGGCGCTGGCCGCTGGTCGCGCTGCTGCCGCTCACCATGGCCGGGGTGCTCTGGTACCACACGCAGATCCACTACGTGGCGCCCAACGCCCACCTGTTCGTGGGGACCATGACCATCTGCGTGCTGCTGCTGGTCAGCAGGGTCCGGGTCCCCGAGAGGCTGCGGCCGCTGCTGCGGAAGCTGGCCGGAGCGGCGCTCGGCGCGTACATGGTGCACGTGCTGTTCCTCGAGGAGATCGCCGCCCGGGCGATCTCCGCCGACCTGAGCGCGCCGGTGGCCGGGCTGCTGCTGATCGGACTGCTGGCGCTGGTCATCACCCTGTCGTACGCCACCAGCCTGCTGTGGGGCAGGCTCAACCTGCGGCGGCTGCTCGGCTGACCGGCTCCGGCGCCCCGCACCGCGCACGCGCCCCGCGCAGGCCCTGTCCCCGTCCCGGGCGGGGCCTGCGTGCGTCCGGCGCCCTCCGCCCTCCCGGAACAACAGGACGATTCCGTTCCGTCACACCGAGTTCGCCATTTGTTCGCTCTTCCCTCTACCTTGCGCCCCTTCCCCTCGGGGTAGGCGCCCCTAGCCTGTCCCCATCCCGCGAGCCGCATCACTCTCACTCGACTTCCGATGGATTGAGGTCTCCGGTTACATGAATCGCCGTCCCCTGCTCACCAGTTCGGCTTCCCGGCGTCTGTTGCGCCCGGTCGCCGACATCATCGACCAGCGCATCGAGCGGCGGATCCGCTCGGCGGCCAAGGCGGACAACGCGGAGAGGGAACGACTCCGCGAAGCCGTCGACCTGGTGAAACGCCATCAGCTCACGCTCGACCTCCTGCTCGACAACCGCGGCCGCGGTCTCTCCCGGATCGTGAGCGCCGGCCCGCTGGAGCGCCTGCAGAAGGAAGTGGCGGAACTGGCCGGCGACCGCGAGGCCGCCGTCCGCAACGTCGCCACCGCCTACCGGCTGCTGATCGCTCTGGAGTCGCTCGGCGTCGGCCGGATCGCCGGCGGCACCATGAACATCTGCGGCAAGCTCGGGACGATACCCCTGCTCGACCCGCCGAACGACGAGATACTCGAGATCGGCACGCTCTACGGCATGTTCTCCGCCGGCCTGATCCGGATGCTGGAGCGCGACGGCCGCAGCCCGAGCGTGACGATCGTCGACCCGTTCGCCGGCGTGCAGCTGCAGCCCGGCACGCCCCAGCGCCCCGACCCGTCCGGCGCCCCCGTCGACGAGCACGCCGTGCGCACCAACCTCTCCCTGGCCGGCCCGGCGGGCGTGGCCGCCCGCATCAAGCAGGGCTTCTCCGAGGACCCCGAGACCCGCGCGGCCGTCTCGGACCGCCAGTACGGCGTGATCATCGTCGACGGCGACCACTCCGCCGAGGGCGTGGCCAAGGACCTGGAGTGGGCCGAGCAGATCGCCGCCCCGGGCGCGATCGTGGTCCTCGACGACTTCGGCGACCCGAAGTGGCCCGGCATCAAGGAGGCGCTGGACAAGCACCTCGCGGGCGACACCCGCTTCACCTACCTCGGCAAGGCGTCGCTGTCCGCGTTCCTGCGCGCCGCCTGAGCCGTCCGTCCCCGAATTCGGGGGACGGCGTGAACCTCCTGTGGCGGGTGGTGTCACAGCGCTTCGAAGGACCCTCGTGGGGTTATGACGGTGGGGGCGTCCTCATACCGGGGGCGTCCGGCCAGTAACCGGATCCTGCGAGGTGTTCGAGTGTGATCGAGACGGCCGTCAGCCCCGCCCGGCCCCAGTCCGCCGCCCCTGCGCCCGCCGGGGCGCGGGACGCCGCCGCCCCTCCCCGCGCGAGAGCCGGCGGCGGCAGGCTGCGCCCCCTGGACGGGCTGCGGCTGCTGGCGGCGCTGATGGTGGCCGTCTACCACTACGCCGGACGGGGCGGCGAGGTCACCCGTGCGTGGGGTTCCTCGCCGAAGGATCTGTTCCCGTCGCTGCACGTGTGGGCCGCCTACGGCTGTCTCGGCGTGCAGGTGTTCTTCGTGATCAGCGGGTTCGTCATCTGCATGAGCGGCTGGCGCCGTCCGCTGAGGTCGTTCTTCGCCTCCCGGGCGGCACGGCTGATGCCCGCCTACTGGGTGGCCGTCCTGCTGGTGACGGCCGTGTTCGCGCTGCCCGGCGTGGTGTACGAGGCGGTGTCGCCGAGCGAGGCGCTGCTGAACCTGACGCTGCTTCAGCAGCCGCTGGGAGGCGACCGGGTGCTCGGCGTGTGCTGGACGCTGTGGGTGGAGATCCGCTTCTACGCCCTGTTCGCGCTGTTCGTCGTGGCGCCGGGCGCGAACCGGCGGCGGGTGGTGCTGTTCTGCGCGGTGTGGACGCTCGCCGCGGCGATCGCGACGGCGGCCGAGGAGCCGCTGCTCGACCTCGTCGTGATGCCGGAGCACGCCCCGCTGTTCATCGGCGGCATCGGCATGTACCTGCTGCACCGCGACCGGCGGGACGCCCTGGCCTGGGGGATCGTGGCGGTGAGCTGGCTGACCGGGCAGCACCAGGCGGTGCAGAGCCTGTGGCACGGCCGCGGCGCGGAGCACTTCTCCTACCGTTCGGCGTCCGTGATCGCCCTCGTCGTCACGCTGGGCTTCCTCGCGGTCCTCGCGGTCGCCCTCGGCCGGCTGCGCCGGGCCGACTGGCGGTGGCTGACGACGGCGGGCGCGCTGACGTACCCGTTCTACCTGGTCCACGAGCATCTGGGCTGGGTGGTCATCGACGCCCTCCACCAGGGCCTCGGCGTGCCGCCCGCCCTGACGCTGGCCGCCACCGTCGCGGTGATGCTGATCCTCGCGTGGCTGTTCAACCGGTTCGTGGAGCGGCGGGCGACACCGTGGCTGCGCCGGTCGCTGGCCGCCCCGGCCGGGAAGCCGCGGGTCAGGACGGGGCCCTGACCGCGAGGCCCCCGGCGCAGACGGGCGTCTTCGGGCGGCAGTTCGGCGTTCGTCCACTTGTCGTCATCATCGGGAGTGAACCCTGCGGGGAATCCGCCCGGTGCGCACCCGTGTGCCCGTTCGGGGCGCTTCCATCGGGCAGGCTGAGGGGCGACCGTGACCGAAATCCCCCCATCGAGAAGGTGCTCCCCTTCCATGACCACTGCACACGAGGCGCCGCCGCGGCCCCGCCGGCTGGACGACGTCCGGGGCTGGTTCCCGGTACTCGACCAGGTCCTGTTCGACTGGTTCCTGAACCGGCAGGAGGCCGCCGGAGTCCGCGGCGACCTGCTGGAGATCGGCGTCTTCATGGGCCGCAGCGCGATCTTCACGGGCCGTCATCTGCGCCCGGGCGAGCGTTACACGGTGTGCGACCTGTTCGAGGGCGACGCCCCGGACGACGCCAACCGGGCGGAGTCGACGAAGTCGTACAGCGCCCTCACCCGTGCGGTCTTCGAGGCCAATTACCTCTCCTTCCACGACGAGCTGCCCCGCATCCTCCAGGGCCCCAGCTCCCTGGTGCCCGGCGCGGTGGCCCCCGGCTCCTGCCGCTTCGCGCACATCGACGGCTCCCACCTGTACGAGCACGTCCACGCCGACATCGGCGCCGCCCGGGACGTGCTCCAGCCCGACGGCATCGTCGTCCTGGACGACTTCCGCTCGGAGCACACGCCCGGCGTCTCGGTCGCGGTGTGGGAGGCCGTGCTGACCCGGGGGCTGCGTCCCGTCTGCCTCAGCACGCAGAAGCTGTACGGCACCTGGGGAGACCCCGGCCCCGTGCAGGAGGAACTGCTCGCCATGGCGCGCGGGCGGGACGACTGCCACCTGAGCGTGCAGCAGGCGGCCGGTCACCGCCTGATCCGGCTCAAGTCCAAGAAGGAGATGAGGGCGCCGGACTTCCCGCTGTCCCGGTACGCCGACGACCCGGAGTCGATCCCCGAGCAGGCGGCGTTCCCCGGCCGCCCGGTCTCCGCCCCGGCCGCCGTCCGCCCGGCGGCTCGCCGCCGGAGCCTGGCCCGCCGGGTCGCCGTCGACCTGCTGCCCCCGATCGTCACCCGGACCATCGCCCGTACCAGGCGCCCGGCGTCCCGCTGAGCCGCGCCCCGCCCGCCGCGGGCGCTACGCGCCGGCCAGCGTCAGCTTCGCCGCGAAGCCCAGGAACAGGACGCCCGCCGCCGACGTCGCCCCCGCCGACAGGCGCTGGCGGCGGCGGAAGGCGGCGGCCAGCCGGGTGCCGCCGAATATCAGCGCGCTGAGGTAGAGGCCGCTCGCCAGCTGCGCGAACGTCCCGAGCACCACGAAGGACAGCGCGGGGTGGGCGTAGTGCGGGTCGACGAACTGCACGAAGAAGGCGACGAAGAACAGGATCGCCTTCGGGTTGAGCAGGCTGATCACCAGCGCCCGCCGGAACGGCCGCTCGTCGGCGGCGCCGGTCTCGGCGGGCGTCGCCCCGGCGTCGCCGCGCGCCCGCCACATCGCCACCGCCGCCCGCAGCAGGCCTATCGCCAGCCAGGTCAGATAGCCGGCGCCCGCGAACTTCACGATGCCGAACAGCACGGCGTTCGCCTGGAGCAGCGAGGCCACGCCCGCCGCCGACAGCGTCATCAGCACGGCGTCCCCGCACCACACGCCCGCCGCGCCCGCGTAGCCCGCGCGCACCCCGCGCCGGGCGGCCACGGAGAGCACGTAGAGGGAGTTGGGACCGGGCAGCAGGACGATCAGGACGAGGCCCGCCAGATAGGTGGGGAGGTCGATCACACCGAACATGGAAGGGAGTGTCGCACGAGGGTCCGACACTCCCCTTCCCGCCCGTGGTCAAAAGGCGTCGGAGGGGACGTAGGTGCCCCAGACCTCGCGGAGCGCGTTGCAGACCTCGCCGACGGTGGCCCGTGCGCGCAGGGCGTCCTTCATCGGGTAGAGGACGTTGTCCTCGCCC